>NZ_PQLN01000038.1:0-40028 GCF_002919855.1 Aeromonas sp. ASNIH8
TAAATGGCGAAGAAACGGTCTAAATAGGCTGATTCAAGGCATTTACGGGAGAAAAGATCGGCTCAAACTGAAAAAATGAAATGACTGAGTCAGCCGAGAAGAATTTCCCCGCTTATTCGCACCTTCCTTAGGGTTGTGATACCCGACTGCGCAGAAATTCCCGGGGTGAACGGTATCCCAAGGCGCTGTGCGGGTGGTGCTCGTTATAATGCTCAAACGCAATAGCCAAATTGCCTACCGCTGTTCGGCTATCCGGTTTTGGCATCATCTCGATATAGTCTCGCTTCATCGTCTTCACGAAGCTCTCCGCTATACCGTTACTCTGTGGGCTTCTCACTGCTGTCGTTCTGGGCTCCAACCCGATTTCTCGTGCAAACGCGCGGGTCTCATGGGCGCGATACGCCGAGCCATTATCAGTCAGCCACTCCACCGGTGATGCCGGCAACGAATCCCCAAAGCGACGTTCGACAGACCTCAGCATGACATCTTGCACAGTGTCACTGTCGTAACCCCCGGTACTGGCCGCCCAGTCCAACGCCTCCCTATCGCAGCAGTCCATGGCGAACGTGACTCGTAGTTTTTCACCGTTATCGCAGCGAAACTCGAAGCCATCTGAGCACCACCGTCGATTGCTCTCCTTGACGGCAACACGCCCCTTATGTGCCTGCTGGGCCAATGGTGCAGCTGGTTTTCTTTCCAGCAGCAAGCCATGCTCGCGCATGACGCGATATACCCGCTTAGCGTTTACCACAGGTTGTTCTGTTGCCTCAGACTGACGCCGTAACAGCGCCCAGACCCGGCGATAGCCATAGGAGGGAAGCTCTGCCATCGCCTCCATGATACGGCCAAGTAAGGCTGCATCATCACGCTGGCGATGATGACGACCATCTTGCCAACCCGGTTTTCGATGAACACGAACGGATAGCTGCGCACGCGATACATTAAGAGCCTGGCTCACAGCACTTAATCGTCGTCCCCCGGCAACAAGGGCGCATGCGCAATCCATTTTTTTGCTCGACCATACTCCACGGCTTCTTTGAGGATCTCGTTCTCCATGGTCTTCTTCCCGAGCAGACGCTGAAGCTCTCGGATCTGCTTGATGGCAGCAGCCAACTCGGAAGCAGGAACAACATCCTCACCGGCGGTGATCGCCGTGAGAGACCCTTCTTGGAATTGCTTACGCCATTTGAAAAGCTGGTTTGCGTTGACGTCGTGCAAGCGAGCAACATGAGAGACGGTCATCCCGGGCTCAAAGGTCTGCTGCACGATGGCGATCTTTTCTTGTGGAGTCCGGCGTCGACGGCGCTCGGCCCCTGTTAACACTTCGACCATCTTCTCGTTGTGACTAGTACTGAACATAGCTCCAAGACTACCTCTTAAGTTAAGAGGGGCGAAGTGTCTGGATCTTCAAGGGGCCAATCTAAGGACCGAATTACACGCCCCAAACAGATCGCTGAGCTCTACGCACAGCTACCAGAGCCTGCAAGAGTTGCTGTAGAAAGGCGCGATGCTTAACAAATGACGTAGGGGGCAATGAACGACGTGAATTGCACTTGCCTTGACGAATGCGGGATGATTCCACACTAACTTACAAGCGGAGCAATGTGCTCCGCTTATTGCACCTTACGATTCCCCTGAGGTTATGGCGGGCACGGTTTTGGTTCCCACTCTTATTCGCTGAGGCGAGCCCGATTGTCCAGGCCGCGAGACAGGATGTCGAGCGAGCGGCGCCGGGCCATGGATGGCCCGTCGGCGCGTGCCGTCGGACAAGCGGGTGAGCCGAAGGAACCCGATGAAGTAGGGCGAATAAGCGGGGGTGGCCTTTCTTTTGGTGACTTTTCTTTGGCCACGCAAAGAAAAGTTACTCGCCCAAGCCCGAAGGGCGGGCGAAACCCCTTCGAGGTCAGCGGCCTCACGTCCTGCACGGCAAAGCCGTGCCTGCTTGCCACAGGCACGGAGTCTGGCTGGACGCCGGGATGCCACCGGCAAAGGGGCGTGGCCGCCCCTATCGGCCCAAGAAGGATTCCCAGTCCTTAAACACCGGCTGCAACCCCGCCTGTCGCACGACAGCGGCCACTTCCCCCACCGGGCGGTCGTCGTGGATGGCGAACTGCTCCAGCTCCTCTGCATCCCCCTCGGCATAGCCCCCCGGCTGGGTGCGCGATTCGGCCGACATCTGGGTGATGCCAAGGCGCACCGCGCCGTTGCGAAACGTAGCCGACTCGCGGGTGGAGAGGGACAACTCCAGCGTGGGCGAGAAGAGGCGCCAGGCGCAGATAAGTTGGGCCAGCTGGCGATCCGACATGACCACGGCAGGCTCCAGCCCGCCGGTGCAGGGGCGCAGGCGCGGGAAGGAGAGGGAGTAGCGGCTCTGCCAGTGGTGGCGCTCCAGCCAGGCGAGGTGCTCGGCGACAAAGTAGCTGTCGGCGCGCCAGTCCGAGGAGAGACCGATCAGCGCCCCCAACCCGATCTTGTCGATACCGGCACGGCCGAGCCGATCCGGCGTGGCGAGGCGCCATGCGATGTCCTGCTTGTTGCCGCGCAGGTGATGGCGGGCATAGGTGGGGGCGTGGTAGGTCTCCTGATAGACCATGACCGAATCGAGGCCGAGGGTCTTGAGCTCGGCGTATTCGGCTTGCGAGAGGGGCTGCACCTCCATCCCCACCGTGCTGAAGTGACGGCGGATGATGGGCAACACCTGCCGAAAATAGGCGAGCCCCACCTTGTGCTCGTGCTCGCCGGTCACCAGCAGCACGCTGTCAAAGCCGCGCGCCTTGATGGCCAGACACTCGCGCTCAATCTCCTCGCTATTCAAGGTCTTGCGCTTGAGGCGGTTGCTCATGGAGAAGCCGCAGTAGGTGCAGTCGTTGGCACAGAGGTTCGACAGATAGAGCGGCACATAGAAGCCGATGGTGTTGCCAAAGCGCTGGCGGGTCAGGCGCTCGGCCTCGGCTGCCATCTGCGGCAAATACGCCTCGGCGGCCGGGGAGATCAGCGCCATAAAGTCGGCCAGGGTGCGGCGGGAGGTAGTCAGCGCCCGCTCTACATCGGCGGCGGTCTTGGCGCGGATCTGCATGCCGATATCGTCCCACTCCAGCTCCTGCCATCTATCGAGAAAACTCTCCGACTTTCTCTCAACCCCCTCCCGGCCTCCCCCTTCACAAGGGGGAGGTGTTAATCCGCCCCCCCGATCTCCTACTTCACAAGAGGGCGAAGTCGACACTCCCTCCCCTGGCAAGGGGAGGGTCGGGGTGGGGTCATTGGCATGCTGACTCATAACGCCCCCAGAAAATCGGTAAGCGGGCTGGAGGCTTGCGCCTGCAGGGCGCGGGCGCCGAGGCCCGCCTCATAGGCGCTGCGCCCGGCAGTGCAGGCCAGCGCAAAGGCGCGGCCCATGGCGATCGGGTCGCCGCTCACCGCGATGGCGGTGTTGACCAGCACGGCATCGGCCCCCAGCTCAAAGGCGGCGGCCGCATGGCTCGGCGCCCCTATGCCCGCATCCACCACCACGGGCACATTGGCCTGCTCGACGATGATGGAGAGAAACTCCCGGGTCACCAGCCCCTGATTGGAACCGATGGGCGCACCCAGCGGCATCACGGCGGCGCAACCCACCTCTTCAAGCCGCTTGCACAGCACGGGGTCGGCACCGCAGTAGGGCAGCACCACAAAGCCCTCTTTCACCAGCTGCTCCGCGGCTTTGAGCGTCTCGATGGGGTCTGGCAGCAGGTAGCGCGGGTCGGGGTGGATCTCGAGCTTGAGCCAGTTCGTTCCCAGCGCCTCGCGGGCCAGGTGGGCGGCAAACACCGCCTCGGCGGCGGTCTTGGCCCCCGAGGTGTTGGGCAGCAGCTTGATCCCGAGTTGCCGAAGGGGCGTGAGGATATCGTCGTGGGCCTTGCCCGGTTCGAGCCGCTTGATGGCCATGGTGACCAGCTGGGAGCCACTCGCCTCGATGGCTGCGGCCATCAGTTCCGGGCGGGCAAACTTGCCGGTGCCGGTGAAGAGGCGCGAAGAGAAGGTGTGATCGGCAATCTTGAGCATGTCAGCCTCCCGCCACTGCGATAAGAAGAGATGAGGCCCCGCCGCAAGGCAGGGCGCGCGAAGATGGGACTGCGAGCATCATGGGTCAGCCTCCCGCAATGGCGGTGAAGAGGTGGAGTTCGTCCCCGTCATTGAGACGGGTCTCGGCCCAGCGGCTACGGGGCAGCACGGCGCCGTTGAGGGCCACCGCTACCCCCTGAGGGGGAATCTCCTGCACCGCCAGCAGCTCAGTCAGGCGCTGGCCGGTGGGCAGCGTCAGCTCGATATCGTTCAATCGGATCTTCATGGTTAATTCTCCTGAGCCGGGTGGGTGCTGCCGCAAACCGGGCAATCGGGGTCGGGAGCCAGCGTGAGGGTCTGCCACTGATGGGTCAACGCATCGAACCGGCGCAATGTGCCCGCCACCGGGCTCGGCATCCCGAGCAGCAGTTTCAGTGCCTCCAGCGCCTGCAAAGAGCCCATCACCCCCACCAGCGGGCCGGTGACACCGCTGGTCTCGCAGCTTTCCCTGATCTCGGTATCCAGCGGATAGAGGCAGGCGTAGCAGGCGTGATCGCTGCTGGTGCGCACCATCAGCTGCCCCTGCCAGCCCACTGCGGCGGCACAGATCCAGGGCTTGCCCTGGGCCACGCAGGCAGCGTTGATGGCCTGGCGGGTGGCGAGGTTGTCGCAGCAGTCGATCACCAGATCCACCTCGGTCACAAACCCCGGCAGGCTGGCGGCATCGAGTCGCTGATTGATGGCAATCAGCTCCACCAGCGGGTTGTGGGCGGCCAAGCGCTCGCGGGCCAGCTCCGCCTTGGAGTGGTTGACCGCCTCGCTATCGAACAGGATCTGGCGCGGCAGATTGCTGGAGTCCACCGTATCGCCATCGGCCAGCCACAAAGTGCCCACCCCGGCCCCCGCCAGATAGAGGGCCAGCGGCGAGCCGAGCCCGCCGAGGCCCACGATCAGCACGGACTTATCCTTGAGCCGCGCCTGACCGGCTTCCCCCACTTCCGCCAGCATCAGCTGGCGGCCGTATCTCAGATACTCTTTGTCACTAAGAGAAGCGGCATCAGAGCGCATGTTCTGCCTCCCGTATCACGCAGGCAGAGCGCGGCTCATCCCCCGCCCCCACGGCAGCGAGCAGCCGCTCGGTCGCGCCCTGCCAGTCATCGCTCGCCGTGATGGCCGAGACCAGCGCAATGCTGCCGACCCCGCTTGCCTTGACCGCCGCCACCCGCTCCTCGCTGATGCCACCGATGGCCACCGTCGGCCAGTCGCACATCAGGGCGCGGTAGTGGTGCAGCCGTGCCAGCCCCTGGGGGCGCGAAGGCATCGCTTTGGTGTTGGTCGGGAAGATATGGCCCAGCGCGATATAGGAGGGGGCCAGCTCGCGGGCCCGCATCAGCTCGAAGTAGCCGTGGGTGGAGATGCCAAGACGCAGCCCCGCCGCCTGAATGGCGGCGAGATCGGCGGTCTCCATATCCTCCTGCCCCAGATGCACGCCCCAGGCGCCCGCCTCGATGGCCTGCTGCCAGTAGTCGTTGATAAAGAGCCGCGCCCCATGGCGGCGACCGAGCGCTACCGCATCACGAATGGCCGGCGCCACCTCTGTGGCGGGCAGATTCTTGATCCGCAGCTGGATGGTCTTGACCCCGGCCCCCAGCAGGCGTTTGAGCCACTTGACCGAGTCCACCACCGGATAGAGGCCGAGGTTGTGTTCGGTCGGCGCAAAGGGGCCCTGCGGCAGACGGGCGCTGCTTGTTTCATACAATCTGAAGCGGCGATCGAGCGGTGATCCCGCCAGCACGGCACGGGGGAAGTGGGCAAGGTCAGCGGGCCAGCCGAGATGGGCGATGGGGCCCGGGCCTGCCCCCACCCCCTGCGCCGCCGCCAGCCCCTGTTGCAGGTAGGCCCGCGCCAGGGTGATGGCGTCCTCCACCGGATAATCCTGCGCCACCACGGCGGCGATGGCGCTGGCGTAAGCGCAGCCGGTGCCGTGACCGTGGCGGGTATCGAGGCGCGGCGCGGCGAGCCAGAATTCGCGGCTCTCGTCCTGGTAGTAGTCGAGGCAGAGATCCCCGCCCCATTCAAGGTGGCCCCCCTTGACCAGCACGGCACGGGCGCCGAGTTCGCGCAGCCGCCGGGCGGCGAGGCGCACCAGCTCGGGACTGGTGGCGGGCAGGCCGGTCAGGGCTTCCAGCTCGGGACCGTTGGGGGTGATGAGCGACAGACGTGGCAGCAGGTGCTCGCGCACCGCCACCAGCATGCCGGGCTCCGCCATGGGGGTGCCGGTGCTGGCGATGGCCACCGGGTCGTAGACCACGAAGGGGGCCGGGGTGGCTGCCAGGCGACGGGCCAGCACCTCCACGTGCAGCCGGGTCGGCAGCAGGCCTATCTTGATGGCGGCGGGTGGCAGATCCAGCCCCAGGGCATCGATCTGGGCGGCGAAGGTCTGCATCAGCACGGGGTCGACCATCTTCACCGCCACCGAGTTCTGGGCCGTGATGGCGGAGATGACGGAGCAGCCGTGCACGCCGAGGTCATGCATTGTGTGCAAGTCGGCCTGAATGCCGGCCCCGCCGCCGGAGTCGGACCCGGCGATGGTCCAGACCACGGGGCGGGCCTGCGTCGCAGGCGACAGGTCGGCGGGGCTGACAGCCCCGCGCTCGCTGCTCACGCCTCCTCCCCTGCGGCCTGCTTCAGGGTCGCTGCCTGATGGTAGATCTCGCCGCCGGTCTCCTTGAAGGTTTCTGCCATGCGGGCCATGCCGCTCTCCACCTCGGCCACCACCCGCTCCTGCTGACCGTCCATGCCGACCAGCTTTATCTCTACGGCTTCCAGCTTGGCGGCATAGTCGCGCACGTCCTGGGTGATCTTCATGGAGCAGAACTTGGGCCCGCACATGGAGCAGAAGTGGGCCACTTTGCCGGACTCCTGAGGCAGGGTCTCGTCGTGGTAGGCGCGGGCGGTGTCGGGGTCGAGGGCCAGGTTGAATTGATCCTCCCAGCGGAACTCGAAGCGCGCCTTGGACATGGCGTTGTCGCGGATCTGGGCGCCCGGGTGGCCCTTGGCAAGGTCAGCGGCGTGGGCGGCGATCTTGTAGGTAATGAGCCCCTGCTTCACGTCCTCCTTGTTGGGCAGGCCCAGGTGTTCCTTGGGGGTCACGTAGCAGAGCATGGCGCAGCCGTACCAGCCGATGAGCGCGGCGCCGATGCCGGAGGTGAAGTGATCGTACCCCGGTGCAATGTCGGTGGTGAGCGGGCCCAGGGTATAGAAGGGCGCCTCGTGGCAGTGCTCCAGCTGCTCGGTCATATTGCGCTCGATCATGTGCATGGGTACGTGGCCAGGCCCCTCGATCATCACCTGCACGTCGTATTCCCAGGCAATTTTGGTGAGCTCGCCCAGGGTGCGCAGCTCGGCGAACTGGGCCTCGTCGTTGGCGTCGTAGACGGAGCCCGGACGCAGACCGTCCCCCAGCGACAGACTGACGTCGTAGGCGGCGCAGATCTCGCAGATCTCGCGAAAGTGCTCGTAGAGGAAGTTCTCCTTGTGGTGCGACAGGCACCACTTGGCCATGATGCTGCCACCGCGCGAAACGATGCCGGTGAGGCGCTTGGCGGTCATGGGCACGAAGCGCAGCAAGACGCCGGCGTGGATGGTGAAGTAGTCCACCCCCTGCTCGGCCTGCTCCAGCAGGGTGTCGCGGAACAGCTCCCAGGTGAGGTCTTCAGCGATGCCGTTGGTCTTCTCCAGCGCCTGATAGATAGGCACGGTGCCGATGGGCACCGGGCTGTTGCGCAGGATCCACTCGCGGGTCTCGTGGATGTAGCGGCCGGTGGAGAGATCCATCACGGTGTCGGCGCCCCAGCGGGTGGACCAGACCAGCTTCTCCACTTCCTCTTCGATGCTGGAAGTGACCGCCGAGTTGCCGATATTGGCGTTGATCTTCACCAGGAAGTTGCGGCCGATGATCATGGGCTCCGCTTCCGGGTGGTTGATGTTGCTGGGGATGATGGCGCGACCGGCGGCCACCTCATCGCGCACGAACTCGGGGGTGATGTTCTGGGGCAGTCTGGCGCCAAAGCCCTGACCCGGGTGCTGGGTGCGCAGGAGCTCGGAGCGCACCCGCTCACGGCCCATGTTCTCGCGAATGGCGATAAATTCCATCTCGGGAGTGACGATGCCGGCGCGGGCGTAGTGCAGCTGGGTGACCCGGCGGCCCGGCTTGGCACGGCGCGGCTTTGGCAGATGCTCGAAGCGCAGGTGATCCAGCCCCTCGTCCGCCAGCCGCTCCTGAGTGAAAGTGGAGCTCAACCCCTCCAGCGCGTCGGTGTCAGCACGCTCCAGCACCCAGGCTTCGCGCAGGCGCGGCAGACCGCGGCGCACGTCGATGGGGGCAGCCTCTTCCCCATAGGGGCCCGAGGTATCGTAAACCGGCACCGGCTCGTTGGGCTCGAACTGGGGAGCGTCCTTGGTGCCGCCGACGAAGGTGTCGGCCAGCTGGATCTCCCGCAAAGGCACCCGGATGTCAGGGCGAGAACCCTGGATAAAGATGCGGCGGGAGTTGGGGTGAGCCATCCCCTTGAGGTTGTCGATAAAGGTCTGGGCGCTGGAGCGCTGCTCGCGGCGGCTGGATTTGGTGGTATCAGAAACATTGGTAGACATAGCAAAACTCACATTAACTGGTTGAAGTTATGGGTGTTTGCTTGTCTGGAGTTCGAGGAGAAGATGAACTTGCGGCGGGGTGTGCTCGGGGGAGTGAGCCGGGCATGGATCTTCCCTGCTCTGCCGTCCCTCTGCCCTGTGTGGCAGATCCGCAGGCCTGACGGCCCGGCGGGACAACCTCCCCCTGTGCGCCTGTGCCAGCCAGAGGCGGTCTGCCTCCAGCTGGCGGGAAGGTGTGCCTTCCCCGGCGCGGTAACCCGCAAGTTACCCTTGTTTCCCTTCGCAGGTCTTAACCTGATCAGGTTCCACGGATCCCGAATTAACGGTCTCAGCTTAGCGTCGTTCGACGGTCAGCACTCCGACAAGATGTGCGCCAGTATAAGTGGGGAAATTTAAAGTACAAGCCATTAACAAGGGGAAAGGGAGAGAGGTCTCACTCTTCGGCGTCGAGAGGATCCTCGGGGTCAGGAATGAGGATATCGGTGAGGCGGCCCTCTTCATCCCGGCTCAGCACCAGGCGGCGACCCGGTTGCAGATCGGCGGCGCTGCCGTTGATCCAGCGAGTGTCAGCATCAAACACCAGCACGCCGAGATCCTGTAGCAGCAATGCCTGTTGATTATGGGTGAGCAGTCGATCCTCCGCCCGCCGCCAACTGGCCCCGAGCGCCGGATCCGGCGCCCCGTCGAGCACCCGGATCGTCTCGGCGACGCCGTAGCGGCTCTGGATCGCGAGGTGCATGCCGGGCACGAGCCCGTCCGGCTGCGCCACGCCGTGCAGTTCGGCACTGCCGAGCTCCAGCTCAGCCCCCTGGAATTGCAGGCGCACCCCGTCGTTGTGCTCCAGCTCCACCAGCCAGAGCTCGGCGTCGTCGGCAAAGGTGCAGAAGGGCAACAGCAGCAGGCAGAGTGCGGTTCGGGTCATGGCAGGCGGTCCGGGGTCACGGGGTGAGGTTTAACTATGGCCCCGGACGGGCAATTTTTCCCGGTCCGCCCTGACCGGTCAGTCATCCTCCCGGCACTGGCTCAGGCGCATGCCGTCAAACTTGCACTCCAGCTCCAGCCAGCGTCCCTCGAACGGGGAGAGGCTCCCATCCGAGGTGACATAACCCCAGATCCGTCCCCCTTCCACCGGCCCTTCCAGTTCCATCTCGTCCTCCTCTTCCAGTGCCTCCACCTCGCGAACGAGCCGCCGCGCCCCTGCAGCCGTCTCCTGCACGACCCCTTCCAGATCGACCCAGGTCCCGCCGAGATCGTCCTCATCCAGGCCATCCTTGAAGCGGGTGCGCTCATCGAGCACGAAGGGAATGCCGTTGACCATCAACTGGCCAAGCTGCCAGGTGGTGCGGCCCGTGAGCTTGAACTCGGCCGCCTGCACCAGACCAAAAGGCAATAGAATCAATAACCAGAAGGCGCGGAGAGACTTCTTCATCGGGGATCCTCGGGGTTACACTGGCACACAGGATGTCCCATCCGGTGTGAAATGGCCGTGAAATAGCGGCACAGACCAGGAGATCAGAGCATGAAAATACTGGTGGTGGAAGACAGTCCCCAGGTGGCGGAGACCATCATGGACTATCTGGCGCTGGCCGGGCACAGGGTGGACTGCGCCTATCATGGCCAGGCCGCCCTGCAACTGCTGGCCCAGGAGCGCTTCGACGTCATCATCATGGACGTCATGATGCCGCGCCTCGACGGCCTGCGTACCGTGGAGCGGCTGCGTGCGGACGGCATCGCGACCCCGGTGCTCTTTCTCACCGCCCGTGACAGCCTGGAGGACAAGCTGGCAGGCTTTCGGGCGGGGGGCGACGACTATCTGGTCAAGCCGTTCGCCATGGAGGAGCTGGAGGTGCGCCTGGAGGCCCTCAGCCTGCGTGGCCCCAGAGGGGACATGGGCGTGCTCTGCTTTGGCGATCTGACGGTGGATCCCGCCAGCGGCCGCGCCACACGCGCCGGGGTGGAGCTCAAACTCGGCAAGATCCCGTTCCAGATCCTCACCCTGCTGGTGAAGCGCGCCCCCCAGCTGGTGACGCGCCAGGAGGTGCTCGACACCGTCTGGGGCGACGAGGAGCCCGACTCCGACGCCCTGCGCAGCCACATCTATGCCCTGCGCAGCGCCCTCGACAAGCCCTTCCCCACCCCCATGCTGGAGACCCTGCACGGCCAGGGCTACCGGCTGGTGACCCCATGACGAACCCGACGCCGCCCCTTGCCTCCGGCCTGCCGAGCCTGCGCCGGCGCCTGGTGCTGGCGCTGGGAGGGGCCGGTCTGCTGCTGCTGGTGATCCTGAGCCTGCTGATGGTGGTGGCCGAGAACAAGATGGAGGAGCTGAGCCTGCGCCACTGGCTGGAGGCGGAGGCAACCCGCTATGACGACGACTGGTTGCGCCTCGGAATGGCGGCCCCCGCCCCCAGCCCGCGCCAGTTCTCCAGCTACTGGACAGAGGCGGGCCGCCTGCCCGCCTGGCTCAAGGCCTACCAGAGCCCCGGCTTCTTCGAGCATCAGCTGGGCCGGGAGGACAAGCACTTCCTGGTACGCGCCCACCCCTCGGGTCAGGGGCTGCTCTATCTGGTGTTCAACGACGATGCGGACGACTACCTCGACCCTTACGAAGCCAAGCTGCATCTGGTGACCCGCCTCATCGGCCTGGCCCTGCTGCTGGGGAGCCTCGCATTCGGCATCTGGCTGGTGCGTCACATCACCAGGCCGCTGGAGCGGCTGCGCCAGCGGGTCGCCCACCTGACCCCGGATCAGGGGGACTTCGTGCCCGATGCCCCCTGGCAGGAGCTGCGAGAGATAGAGCAGGCGCTGCTGGCGGGCAAGCACGAGGTAGCCGCCGTGTTTGCCCGTGAACAGGAGTTCAGCCGCTTTGCCAGCCACGAGCTGCGCACCCCCAACATGGTGATCCAGGGATCCGCGGCCCTGCTCGGCAAGGTGAATGACCTGCCCGCCCCGGCAGCCCGCGCCGTCAGCCGCATCCGCGCCGCCGCCGACGAGATGGCCCTGCTCACCGAAACCTTCCTGCTGCTGGGACGCAAGGAGGCCGTGGAGCGCCCGCCCCAGCAGGTGGCGCCGCTCATTCGCCGGGAGCTGACCCGCCTCGCCCCCCTGCTGCAACGGGAGACACTGGACATTCGCCTGCAACTGGACGAGGAGAGCGAGGTGCATGCCCCCCTCTCCCTGCTCGCCATCGCCCTCGGCAACCTCTTGAAAAACGCCCTGAGCTACGCCGAGGGGCACATCGAGATCACCCTGCACGAGCAGGTGCTCACCATCAGCAACCCCACCGCCGCCGCGCCGGATCAGATCCTCGGCTACGGCTGCGGCCTCACCATCATCCAGCGCATCTGCGAGAAGCTGGGCTGGCAGATTGAGACCCGGCTGGAAGATGGCATCTTCTGCGCCCGGCTGGTGATGATCCCCGGCGCCCCCGGGGCGGCATAACCCCCTCATTCCCGGCCCTTCTTCCCGGCTGTTCAACACAGTGGGAGAAGGGAGACACTTCCCGGCAAGCCCGCTGCCTTCCAGCCCCCCCAGATAGCAACAAGGCGCCCGAGGGCGCCCTGTGTTTACCTGTCTGACACTCGTTTGGGACTCATTCCGCCGGCTTGTGCTTGCGGCTCGCCTTGAGCTCGAGGAACTCGATGATCTTGCCCGCCACGTCCTTGCCAGAAGCGGCTTCCACCCCCTGCAGGCCGGGGGAGGAGTTCACCTCCAGCACCAGCGGGCCGCGGGCGCTTCGCAGGATGTCCACCCCGGCCACGTCCAGCCCCATGATCTTGGCGGCCTGCACGGCGGTGGCACGCTCTTCCGGCGTGATCTTGATGGCTTCGGCGGTGCCGCCCCGGTGCAGGTTGGAGCGAAACTCCCCCGGCTGGGCCTGGCGGCGCATGGCGGCCACCACCTTGCCGTTGACCACCAGACAGCGGATATCGGCGCCGTTGGCCTCGCGGATGTACTCCTGCACCAGGATGTTGTTGTTGGTCTGGATAAAGGCCTCGATGACGCTCTCGGCGGCCTTCTGGGTTTCGCACAGCACCACGCCAATCCCCTGGGTGCCCTCCAGCAGTTTCACCACCAGGGGGGCGCCCCCCACCATGGTGATGAGATCCGGTACGTCGTGGGTGCTGTGGGCATAGCCGGTCACCGGCAGGCCGATGCCGTGACGGGAGAGCAGCTGCATGGCGCGCAGCTTGTCCCGGGAGCGGGAGATGGCCACCGAGCTGTTGAGAGCCATGGTGCTCATCATCTCGAACTGGCGCAGCACGGCGGTGCCATAGAAGGTGATGCTGGCACCGATGCGCGGGATCACGGCGTCATAGCTCTCCAGCTCCCGTCCTTCGTAATGGATGGAGGGGCTGTGGGAGGCGATGTTCATGTAGCAGCGCAGGGTGTCGAGCACCTCGACCTGATGCCCACGGGCCCGGGCCACCTCGACCAGACGGCGGGTGGAGTAGTTGTTGGGCTCACGGGATAAAATGGCAATATTCATGGAAATGGCAGACCTGATAATCGGACTGGAGAGTATAAGGTGCCATGAACGACTGGCAACGCCAATCCTTTCCCCTCACCATGCGCGGTTCTGCAAGAACGGGCAAAAACCGAGAGTGCCGCACTCAAGAACGGACCGTTCTGCAAGACGGCGCCAGCCACCAGCCCTCATGCCGGATGGCGCACAACGACGTCAATGGGGGCCGCGCAGCCCTTGCTGCAACTCAAGCAGCAGGGCGACCTCCTGCAAACGGCGCGCCGTGGTGCCGACCCAGCCTCCCAAAGGCACAGGGGCCAGCAGGGTCTGGGCGATGCAGTGGCGATAGAGAGGCCCCTCATGTTGCCAGCCTCGCATCCCGTCGACGTCGTGATGGTGCAGCCACTCCAGGTTGCCGCGGCGAAGCAGCTCGATGCGCCGCCCGTCTTTGAAGTGCAGGCAAAGCCCCTTCTTCTCCACCCCGGGACCGGCATACTTGTCGAGCCAGAGGGTCAGGGGCACCCCTGCCGCCTCGCCGCGCAGGCAGGCCCGCCCCTCGGCGGTCTCCAGATCCCCGCGCCGGATGGGCTGCCCCAGCCGGTCGCAGACGCCCTCCGCGATCAGGTGCAGGCGGTCGTCCCCACCCAGAGCCACCAGCAGTTCCCGGATCATCGCCAGCAGATGGGTACCAATGTCGAGGATCACCCCGTCTGGATGGCGCAGGACCCGCCGATCCGGCTCCCCGGTGGCGAAGTTGAGGGCATAGGGATGCCCCGTCTCGTCCAGGCCGCAGGGTTCCAGCAAAAAGCCCTCCACCGCGCTGATATCGGCGAGGGTGGCCAGCCCGCCCCCGGCGCCGTCTGATTCCCGAGGCTGCCAACCTTCATCCAGTTTGCCGCTAAGCAGCAACTGCTGGACGGCATTGCGGGCCATCCAGTGATCCAGCGCCAGCACCCTGGCTGCGACCTCGGGGTCCGCCAGCAGGGCGCGCAGGCGATCGTGCTGGGCCAGGGTGGCCACCACGGGTTTCTCCACCAGGATGAGGGGAATGGCGCTGGCCAGTGCCTGCTCCAGCACGGACAGATGCAGCAGGGAAGGGGTGGCGATCACCAGCCGATCCAGGGGTTCGGCCAGCAGGGCTTCCAGGGTCGGGGCAGACATGACGCCGGGCAGGGTGATGGCGGGATCAAAACCCCATATCTCGGTATTTTCCGCCAGGGCGGCGAGTGCAGGCAGATAGGCTGTCTGCACCACGGCCCCCAGACCGACAAATCCAATCTTCATGGCAACCTCGATATGGCGTGCGTACCCGGCGCCTGCCCCGCACCGCGTGAGGCGGGGCAGACGGGGCTCAATGCAGGTTGGGCCCCAGCCAGCGTTCGGCCTCTGCCAGGGTCATCCCCTTGCGCTGGGCGTAGTCTTCCACCTGATCGTGCTGGATCTGGGCCACGGCGAAGTATTTGCTCTCGGGGTGGGAGAAGTACCAGCCGGATACCGCCGCCCCCGGCCACATGGCGTAGGACTCGGTGAGCTGCATGCCGATGGCCTGTTCGACGTCCAGCAGCTCCCAGATGCTCCCCTTCTCGGTGTGCTCCGGGCAGGCCGGGTAGCCCGGCGCCGGACGTATCCCCTGGTAATTTTCGCGAATCAGTTCCTCGTTGCTGAGCGCCTCGTCCGGGGCATAGCCCCAGTGCACTTTGCGCACCTGCTCGTGGAGGTATTCGGCAAAGGCCTCGGCGAGGCGATCGCACACCGCCTGGATGAGGATGGCGTTGTAGTCGTCGTGGTCCGCCTTGTAGGCCTTGGCGATGGCCTCCTCGCCGATGCCGCCGGTCACCGCGAAGGCGCCGATCCAGTCGGGCTTGCCGCTCTCTTTCGGCGCCACATAATCCGCCAGACAGTAGTTGGGGAAGCCCTGCTTCTCGCTCTGCTGGCGCAGGTGGTGCAGCACCTTGCGCACCTGGGTGCGGGACTCGTCGGTGTAGACCTCGATGCTGTCCCCCACGGCGTTGGCGGGGAACAGGCCTATGATACCGGCGCAGCGCACGCTCTGATCCTTCTCCAGCTGGTCCAGCATGGCGTTGGCGTCGGCGTAGAGGCGCGTCGCTTCCTCCCCCACCACCTCATCTTCCAGGATGCGGGGGAACTTGCCCGCCAGCTCCCAGCTCAGGAAAAACGGTGTCCAGTCGATGTAGGGGCGCAGCACTGAAATGGGTATGTTTTCGAAGGTCTGCACGCCGGGCTCCCGGGGCGCCGGGGGCTCATAGCCCACCCAGTCCAGCTGATGGCGATTGGCCCGGGCATGGGCCAGGGAAACCGGCTTGGAGCGCGGCTGCTTGCGGGCATGCTGATCCCGGGCAATCTCGTACTCCTTGTCGATGCGGGCCACGAAGGCGGGCTTGAGCTCCGGGCTCAGCAGGCTCTGGGCCACCCCCACGGCGCGGGAGGCGTTGGAGACATAGACCACGGGCTCGGAGTAGTTCTGCTCTATCTTCACCGCGGTGTGGGCCTTGGAAGTGGTGGCTCCGCCGATGAGCAGCGGCAGCTTGAACCCCTGACGCTCCATCTCCTTTGCTACGTGCACCATCTCGTCCAGGGACGGAGTGATGAGGCCCGACAGGCCGATGATGTCGGCGTTCACTTCCCGGGCCGTCTTGAGGATGGTCTCGCAGGAGACCATGACCCCGAGATCCACGATCTCGAAGTTGTTGCACTGGAGCACCACCCCGACGATGTTCTTGCCGATGTCGTGTACATCGCCCTTGACGGTGGCCAGCACGATTTTGCCGTTGCTGGAACCGCCGGACTTCTCCGCCTCGATGTAGGGTTGCAGGTAGGCCACCGCCCGCTTCATCACCCGGGCCGACTTCACCACCTGGGGCAGGAACATCTTGCCGGCGCCGAACAGATCGCCCACCACGTTCATGCCGTCCATCAGCGGCCCCTCGATGACGTGCAGCGGCTTCTCGGCCTGGGCGCGCGCCTCCTCGGTATCCTCCTCGATGAAATCAGTGATCCCCTTGACCAGGGCGTGTTCGAGCCGCTTGCCCACCGGCCAGCTACGCCACTCCTGATCCCGCGGATCCTCCGCCTGGGCACCCGCGCCGCGATACTTCTCTGCGATGGCCAGCAGCGCCTCGGTGGCGTTGTCGTTGAGGTTCAGCACCACCGCCTCGACCTTCTCTTTGAGCTCGGCCGGGATGTCTTCGTAGATGGCAAGCTGGCCCGCGTTGACGATCCCCATGTCCATGCCGTTCCTGATGGCGTGGTAGAGGAAGACAGCGTGGATGGCTTCGCGCACCGGCTCGTTGCCACGGAAGGAGAAGGAGACGTTGGAGACGCCGCCGGAGATCATGGCGTGGGGCAGGTGCGTTTTGATGTCCTTCACCGCCTCGATGAAGTCCACCGCGTAGTTGTTGTGCTCGTCGATGCCGGTCGCCACCGCGAAGATGTTGGGGTCGAAGATGATGTCTTCCGGCGGGAAGCCGACGCGGTCCACCAGAATGCGGTAGGCGCGCTGGCAGATCTCGAACTTGCGGGCCCGGGTATCGGCCTGGCCCACCTCGTCGAACGCCATGACGATGACGGCGGCGCCGTAGCGGCGCAGCAGTTTCGCCTGCTCGATGAATTTGTCCTCCCCCTCCTTCATGGAGATGGAGTTGACCACCGGCTTGCCCTGCACGCACTTGAGGCCCGCCTCCAGCACCTCCCACTTGGAGGAGTCGATCATCACCGGCACCCGGGCGATGTCCGGTTCCCCGGCGATGAGGTTCAGGAAGCGCACCATGGCCGCCTCGGCATCCAGCATCCCCTCATCCATGTTGATGTCGATGATCTGGGCGCCGTTTTCCACCTGCTGCTTGGCCACATCCAGCGCCTCGTCGTAGAGCCCCTCTTTTATCAAGCGCTTGAACTTGGCCGAGCCGGTGACGTTGGTCCGCTCACCCACGTTCACGAACATGGAGTCCGCCGTGATGATGAGAGGCTCCAGGCCCGACAACCGGCAGGCCACCGGCAGATCCGGCAGGGCGCGGGGCTTGATGCCCGCCACGGCGTCAGCCATGGCGCGGATGTGGGTCGGGGTGGTGCCGCAGCAGCCGCCCACCAGGTTGAGGAAGCCGCTTTGGGCCCACTCGCGGATATGCTCCGCCATCTCGACCGCGTCCAGATCGTACTCGCCAAACGCATTGGGCAGACCGGCGTTGGGGTGGGCGCTGACATGGGTCTCGCTGATGCGGGACAGCTCCTCCACGTACTGGCGCAGCTCGTCCGGCCCCAGCGCACAGTTGAGGCCGAAGGAGACCGGTTTGACGTGGCGAAGGGAGTGGTAGAAGGCCTCGGTGGTCTGGCCCGAGAGGGTACGACCGGAGGCGTCCGTGATGGTGCCGGAGATCATCACCGGCAGGCTGTAACCCAGCTCCTCAAACACCAGGTCCACCGCGAAGGCGGCCGCCTTGGCGTTGAGGGTGTCGAAGATGGTCTCGATCAGGATGATGTCGGCACCGCCCTCGATCAGGGCGTGGGTCGATTCGGTGTAGGCGGCCACCAGCTCGTCATAGGTGACGTTGCGCTTGCCCGGGTCGTTCACGTCCGGCGAGATGGAGGCGGTACGGTTGGTGGGACCCAGAACCCCTGCCACAAAGCGCGGTTTCGCCGGGTCCTTGGCGGTCCACTCGTCCGCCACGGCGCGGGCCAGGCGGGCCGCCTCCCGGTTTATCTCGGCCGAGAGCGCTTCCATCTCGTAGTCCGCCATGGCGATGCGGGTGGCGTTGAAGGTGTTGGTCTCGAGGATGTCGGCCCCGGCGGCACAATACTGGTCGTGGATCTCGCGAATGACGGCGGGACGGCTCAACACCAGCAGGTCGTTGTTGCCCTTGATGTCGGTATGCCAGTCGGCAAACCGCTCCCCCCGATAGTCCGCCTCACCGAGTTTGTAACCCTGGATCATGGTGCCCATGGCACCGTCGATGATCAGGATCCGCTCCTTGAGACAGGCTTCCAGCCTGGTTGTGACATCCGCTTTCTTGTTCGACTCTCTGCTCGACACCGCTCGTACCCCTTACATCCATGCAACTGCGTGATGCCCATCCTAGCAGCAATCAAATCAAATGGAAATCTAGCCGTCTATCTGTCCGTGATGACGATTAAATATAACCATAAATAGGTAATGAGCATGATCTAACCCGGGAGTACCCTATGCCCGTCCTCAAGAGGGATACGTGCTTGCTGTTTACCAAAGAGAAAAATAACTATGAGCGTCTACTACACACTCTGCTTCCTGGCAGCGTTGGCGATCTTCATCGCCTTTGCCAACCAGTATGTTGTGAAGATCCAGACCACCATCGCCATCACTGCGGGCTCCATGCTGATCTCCGCGCTGCTGGTGCTGTTTGGCAAACTGGGTTGGTTCAATCTGGAGCCTCTCGCCATCAAGACCATGGAGAGCATCGACTTCCAGAACTTCCTGTTGAAGGGGATCCTGGGCTTCCTGCTGTTCGCCGGCGGGCTTGGCATCAACCTCAAGGCGTTGCGTAGCCAGAAGTGGGAAATCACCATTCTGGCCATAGCCGCCACCCTGCTCTCCACCTTCCTCATCGGCTACGGCTTCTGGTTCATCGCCAAGCTGCTGGGCTGGGATGTGCCACTGGTCTACTGCATGTTGTTCGGTGCCCTGATCTCCCCCACCGACCCCATCGCCGTACTGGCCATCGTCAAAAAGATGAAGGCGCCACCCCAGATCGCCATCCAGATCGAGGGGGAATCCCTGTTCAACGACGGTGTCGGTCTGGTCATCTTCGCCACCGTGTTTGCCGTGGCCTTTGGCGGCGTGGAGCCCACCTTCGGCAGCGTGGCCGGTCTGTTCCTGCATGAGGCTCTCGGCGGCATCCTGTTCGGGGCCGTGCTGGGTCTCATCGCCCACGTGATGATCAGCGCCACCGACGACGGCTCCCTGGAGCTGCTGCTGACCCTCTGCATCCCGACCGCGGGCTTCGCCTTCGCCAACATGATCGGCGTCTCCGGCGCCCTGGCCATGGTGGTGACCGGCATCATGATCGGCAACTGGACCCGTCATTCCGGCTTCTCCGAGCAGAGCCAGCACCACCTGGATCACTTCTGGGAGTTGATGGATCAGTTCCTCAACGCCCTGCTGTTCCTGCTGATCGGTCTGGCACTGGTGCTGCTGGACCTCGACTGGCGCGACTGGATCCTGCTGGTCATCGCGGTGCCGCTCTGCCTGGCTGCACGCTTCATCAGCGTCTCCCTGCCCTATGTGGCGTTCCGCAAGTTCCGCAACTACAACACCTTCTCGGTGCGCATCCTCACCTGGGGCGGCCTGCGTGGCGGCCTGGCCATGGCTATGGCCCTGGCACTGCCATCCGGTGTCATGATGATCCCGGAACACAACGTCGATCTGCGCCAGGTGATCCTGGTGATGACCTACTCGGTGGTGATGTTCTCCATCGTGGTACAGGGTATGACCATTACCCCCATGATCACCGCCGCCAAGAAGGCCTGTGGCGACGCCTGAGCCCGTCCCTGACCGGCAATGAAAAGGGCTCCCTCGGGAGCCCTTTTGCCGTCCCCGTGGCCGTGAAAAACAGGGAATGACTGGGTGAACGCACAATTAGTGTTTGCTTTTTACACATTTCGAGGAGAGAATGCGCGCCGGCTAGTTAATCAGCCCTGATTATGTTCGCAATGCTTCACCTCACGATGAATCCTGCCAGTACCCGCATAACCTTCTTCTGATTTACTCGCCTTGAGAACCGTTCAGGCTGTCTGCCTGCGTTGCCCGGCTCTCACGGTGCAGACCCGATCTGCCCACTCCCAAGTAGCATCATGCATCCGCGTGGTCCTTGGCACCTTCCTTGAAAGTGCAGACGCCCCTGAACCGGGCTGGGTATTCCTGCGCGCTCGTCCGCCATCATGCTGACCGCGCCCATTGACCTGACATTTGCCAATACAAGGAGCAAACACTTAATTTATATAGAGAAATACCATGATGAAACACGTACAGATCCGCAAACCCCTGCGTCGCAGCAAACCCATCAACCTGCCCGTGCAAGAACACGACGACGATGCGTTCCTGATCCAGTTCAGCACCCGCTTCAGCGGCGGCTTCGCCATCTCCTGTGATGGCATCGCCGGCGAGTTCTCCATCGAAGAGCTCAACTGACTTTGCCTGCCCGCCGGCAGCGCCCGATGCAGACAGGCCGCAACTCACGGCGGCCTCCTTGCCAGACGTCATAGTCTGCATGACCCCGCTCCCAGAGCGGTGGCTAGACTCCGCAAGTCTCCTTGTCCGGCGCCTCCAGCAGCAGGCACTCCTCCTCGCCGGCTCCCAGCCTGACCCGTTTGCCCTGACTCAGCCCCAGCTTGGCGAGTAGCCGGACCGAGCGCTCATTGCCCGGGGTGACGATGGCGACCACCCGCTCGATGCCGAGCCGTTCGCGGCCATCTGCCATGGCCGCCCGCGCGGCTTCGATGGCATAACCCTGACCGCGCCAGGCGGGAAGGAAGGCATAGCCGATGTCTTCACAGGGCAGGGTATCGCGCTTGATCAGACCGCAGATGCCGAGCCTGGCCCCGTCTTCCCGCCGCACCACCAGATAGAGTCCGTGACCGTGGCGGGCATAACTGACCGCAGGCCCCTGCTGGATGTAGTTTTCGGCATCCGCCAGGGTACGCACCCCGCGATCGCCGATGTAGCGGTGAAAATCACCATCGTTGAGCAGTTCGAGAATGAAGGGGGCATCGACAACGGTCAGTTCGCGCAGTTCCAGGCGCTCGGAGAGGATCATGGCATGGGCTCGTTCGGCAGAGAGAGTGTCCAAGACTGCTCTCGCCCCGTCCCCTTGGCAAGACCCGGACGATATTTTCGCCCCCGGGAGCCGCGTCACCGCTATACTGCCCACCCCATGGAACAGGCAGGAGAACGGCCATGACCGATACCCCCGAATTTTTTGATGAAGAGACACTGCTGGAGATGGTGGAGAACCAGCTCGCCGACGGCCACCCCCTCCAGGTGAAAGCCACCCTGATGCGCCTGGTGATGAAGGGCACCCCGCGGGAAGAGGCGCTGCAATACATCGCCTGCGCCCTGGGCGCCGAACTCATGGCCATGGAAGCCGAACAGGGCCCCTTCAACCTCGTCCGTTACGGCGAGTTTCTCGACAGCCTGCCCGAGATGCCCTGGGCCGATTAGGCAAGCCCCGGCGCCAGCCATTATCATTACTGCCACCACCAATGACGGGAGTATGGGGATATGCGCTGGCAAGATCGCCGTGAGAGCAACAATGTGGAAGACCGGCGCCAGCAAGGCGGCGGCAACGGGGGTCGCGGCCTGCCCATCGGCGGCAAGGGGCGCCTGATCCTGCTGGTGGTGGTCATGGTGGCGGGGTACTACGGCGTGGACCTCGGCCCCCTGCTGCAGGATCCGGCCCCGCAGAGCCAGCCCCAGCGTCAGAACTCGTCCCAGGCTGCCAACGATCCCCTCGCCCGCTTCACCTCGGTGATGCTCGCCTCCACGGAGGACGCCTGGGGCGAGATGTTCCAGCAAAGCGGCAACCGCTATCAGGCCCCCAGACTGGTGCTCTATCGCGGTGCGACCCGCACCGACTGCGGCCAGGGGCAGTCGGTGATGGGGCCCTTCTACTGTCCGGCCGACAGCACCGTCTACATCGATCTCTCCTTCTATCAGGACATGCGCGACAAGCTGGGGGCCGACGGCGACTTCGCCCAGGGCTATGTGATCGCCCATGAGGTGGGCCACCACGTGCAGAACCTGCTCGGTATCTCCACCAAGGTGCGCCAGCAGCAACAGGGGCTGAGCCAGGTCGCCCAGAACCGGTTGTCGGTCAAGCTCGAACTGCAGGCGGACTGCTTCGCCGGGGTCTGGGGCCACTACATGGAAAAAGAGCAGGTGCTGGAGCGCGGCGATCTGGAAGAGGCGCTCAACGCCGCCCAGGCCATCGGCGACGACAGGTTGCAGCAGCAGGGTCAGGGCCGGGTCGTTCCCGACAGCTTCACCCACGGCACCTCGGCCCAGCGCCTCACCTGGTTCAAACGCGGTTTTGACAGCGGCAAGCCCGCCAGTTGCGACACCTTCGCCGCCCGCTGAAGGGGGCAAACGCAAAGGGGCCGATTCCTCACGGAGCCGGCCCCTTTCCTTTCTCACCCGAGGGGGTCTTCCCTCATTCGGGATCCTCCGCCAGCAGATCGGTGAAGACGAAGCCGTCTCGCAGCACCGTTTCCCCCACCCGGATGGGCAGGGGATGCAGGAACATGGGGCCGTCCCAGGCCAGGGTGTGAAATTCCCCGTTCTCGCCGCAGGGATCCACCCCGGCGGGCAGGGCAGCCAGCAAGGCCGGGCCGAATTCATGACCACCAAACCCGGCGTCCAGCTTGCCCGGATCCAGGGTGCAGACCCTGGCCTTGAGCCCGGCGTCGATCATCGCCTGCGCCAGCTCGGTCGTGTCGCTGCCCCAGAGCGGGAAGAGCGGCGTGATGCCGGTCCCCGCCAGTTGCCGCTCCCGATAGGCGCGCACATCCTCAAGAAAGAGATCCCCGAACGCCATGTGGTGAATGCCCTTGGCCTGCACATCGGCGATGAAGCCCGTCATGATGCGCCCATACTCCTCGTTGCTGCAGGGCCAGGGCAGGTCGATGGTGATCAGCGGCAAGCCCACGCACTCAGCCTGTGCCAGCAGCAACTGCTTGCGCACCCCGTGCATGGCCACCCGCTCGAACGCCTGGTTGAGGGTGGTGAACAGCCCCACCACCTTGATGGCCGGATCCTCGCGCAGGCGATGCAAGGCCCAGGCGCTGTCTTTTCCGCTGCTCCAGGAGAGCAGTATCTTTTTCTTCGTCATGACCTCTCCAGCTTCTTGCCGCACCGTGCTGCAAGACAGTGTTGCGAATTGTGCGATTTACATTGCGGGACACAAAAGCATAACCTCGTGGGTGAGCGTATCCCCGCAGCACACCGGGGAGAATAACTAAAAAAACGATGGGAAACATAAGGATATGAGTAAAGCCAGCACATCGCACGACCACGGTCGCCCCCTCAATCGACAGGATTACAAGACCCTGAGCCTGGCGGCGCTGGGCGGCGCCCTCGAATTCTACGACTTCATCATCTTCGTCTTCTTCGCCGTGGTCATCGGCGAGCTCTTCTTCCCGGCCGACATTCCCGAGTGGCTGCGCCAGTTCCAGACCTTCGGCATCTTCGCCGCCGGCTACCTGGCCCGCCCCCTGGGGGGCATCATCATGGCCCACTTTGGCGATCTCATCGGCCGCAAGCGGATGTTCACCCTCAGCATCATCCTGATGGCCTTGCCGACCTTGCTGATCGGCCTGCTGCCCACCTACGCCGTGCTCGGCATCGCCGCCCCCCTGCTGTTGCTGCTGCTGCGGATCCTGCAAGGGGCCGCCATCGGCGGGGAAGTCCCCGGTGCCTGGGTCTTCGTGGCCGAGCACGTGCCCGCCCGCCGGGTCGGTGTCGCCTGCGGCACCCTCACCGCGGGGTTGACGGCCGGCATCCTGCTCGGCTCCCTGGTGGCGACCGCCATCAACCGTGGCATGAGCCCGGGCGATGTGAGCGACTGGGGCTGGCGTCTGGCCTTCGTGCTCGGCGGCGTGTTCGGCATCGTCGCCATGTACCTGCGCCGCTGGCTGCACGAGACTCCGGTCTTCGCCGAGATGCAGGCCAACAAGTCCCTGGCCGAGGAGCTGCCCCTCAAGACGGTGCTGCGTGAACACAAGGGCAGCGTCGTCGTCTCCATGCTGCTGACCTGGCTGCTCTCCGCCGGCATAGTAGTGGTGATCCTGATGACCCCGACCTATCTGCAGAAGGTGCACGGCATCAGCCCGGCCGATGCCCTGACCGCCAACTCCCTGGCCATCGTCGCCCTCACCCTGGGCTGCATCGTCTATGGCCGGCTGATCGATGCCATCGGCAGCGGTCCTACCTTCATCCTGGGCTCCCTGCTGCTGGCCGGCGCCACTTATACCTTCTACCACAGCCTGGCAGCCGGCACGGATCAGCTGGTGCCCCTCTACATGCTGGCGGGCTTTGCGGTGGGGATCGTCGGCGCCGTGCCCTACGTCATGGTCAATGCCTTCCCGCCGGTGGTGCGCTTCTCCGGGCTGTCGTTCTCCTACAACGTGGCCTACGCCATCTTCGGCGGCCTCACCCCCATGCTGGTCACCCTCTGGATGAAGGAGGACGTGCTGGCCCCCTCCCACTATGTGGTCAGCCTGGCCGCCCTCGGTTTCGTACTCGGCATCTGGCTCTGGCTGCGCCAGCGCGGCCAACGCCAGGCCACCCCGCAGGCCGCCTGATCCTTCCCAAGCAAGCCCGGCACTGTCGGGGCTTCTTCTTTGCGGATATCATCGACCGGGTGGCGGTCCGCTGCGGACCTGCCAGCTCACCCCAATCCGTCCACCTGCCCGAGGTCCACTATGTTCTTCCAGGTCATCT
The DNA here is from genome assembly GCF_002919855.1 of Aeromonas sp. ASNIH8. NCBI lineage: Bacteria > Pseudomonadati > Pseudomonadota > Gammaproteobacteria > Aeromonadales > Aeromonadaceae > Aeromonas > Aeromonas sp. ASNIH8. The sequence continues at coordinate 24,642 of NZ_PQLN01000038.1, forward strand.
TTCTCGCCTTGCTGGCCCTGCTGCCCATGGTCAACCCGCCCACCACGGCTACCCTGCTGCTGGGACTGAGCAAGGGCATGTCCCGCGAGCACATTCGCCGCCAGATCAACATGGCCGCCCTTTATCTGTTCGCCACCCTGTGCGTCAGCTTCTTCATCGGATCCTCCATCCTGGATCTGTTCGGGATCTCCATTCCCGGCCTGCGCCTGGCTGGTGGCCTCATCATCGCCTTCATCGGCTTTCGCATGCTGTTCCCCTCGCCAAACCAGTCTGCCGGGGTCGAGGCCAACCAGAATATCGCCTTCGTGCCCCTGACCATGCCCAGCATGTGCGGACCCGGCACCATGGCGCTGGTGATCAGCGGCGCGGCCCAGATCGCCGAGCTGCCGGCCGAGGCCGATCGCGTCGTCATCTATGCCGCCATGGTCACCGCCTTCGCCCTGATGAGCCTGATCAGCTGGGGTGTGCTCAAGCTGGCAGATCCCGTGTGCAAGATCCTGGGTGCCACCGGCATCGACGCCATGACACGCATCATGGGTTTCCTGCTGGTGTGCATGGGTATGCAGTTCTGCATCAACGGCGTCAAGGAGGTGGCGCAGGATCCCGTCTTCCATGGTCAGGTGATGGAACAACCCGCTGCCGCCTTGCCGTCCCATGCCGGATCTACCGCCCTCGATCATCTCGCCGTGCCGCGCCAGCCCTGATTGAAAACGGTGTCATTTTTCGTGCAAATCCCTCCTGATCTTGCGCCTGATCATATTGCCTTCATCTTGATGGGGTAGTCTGGTTTTTGTACAGGAAAGGTTCAGAAGGTTGCCGCTAGCGTGGCATGTGCTGACCCCATCACTTGAGGAGATATGCAAATGGAAAAGATGCTGACCGAGATTGGAAGCTACAGCCTGTTTCATGAGTATCTGAACGTGGTCGGTGCCGCCAGCCCCGCGCTGACCCGGATCAAGACAGGATGGGAGTTCAAGCGAAAGGATCGCCTGCTCGCCCAGATAAGGGTGGATGACCACGGCCACGCCCGCTTCTTCATCGACGCCCGCGCCATTTCGGTCAACTGACCCGACCCCTTTCCCAGCCCCGGCGCCTGCCGGGGCTTTTTATTGCTTGCGCCTTCCAATAAAAACCCCGGCGCCGGGCCGGGGTTTACAAAGGTGTATGACCTTACTGGGTACCGCCCACGGTGAGCTGATCCAGCTTGAGGGTGGGCTGGCCGACGCCGACCGGCACGCTCTGCCCCTCCTTGCCGCAGACCCCGACCCCGCGATCCAGCGCGAGATCACGGCCCACCATGGAAACCTGGCTCATCGCCTCAGGGCCGTTGCCGATCAGGGTCGCCCCCTTGATGGGCGCGGTGATCCTGCCATCCTCGATAAGGTAGGCCTCGGAGGCGGAGAAGACGAACTTGCCGGAGGTGATGTCCACCTGGCCGCCGCCGAAGTTGGGGGCATAGATCCCCTTCTTTACCGAGGCGATGATCTCCGCCGGATCGTACTGACCCGCCAGCATGTAAGTGTTGGTCATGCGCGGCATCGGCAGGGCGGCGTAGGATTCGCGGCGGCCGTTGCCGGTGAGCGGCACGCCCATCAGGCGGGCGTTCTGCTTGTCCTGCAGGTAACCCTTGAGAATGCCGTTCTCGATGAGCACGTTGTAGCCCCCCGGCGTCCCCTCGTCGTCGATGGAGACGGAGCCGCGCCGACCCGGCAGGGTGCCGTCATCGACGATGGTGCAGTGTTTGGAAGCCACCTGCTCGCCGATGCGCCCGGCAAAGGCGGAGGAGCCCTTGCGGTTGAAGTCCCCCTCCAGACCGTGACCCACCGCCTCGTGCAGCAGCACACCGGGCCAGCCGGCACCGAGCACCACCGGCATGGTGCCGGCCGGGGCGTCGATGGCCTCCAGGTTGACCAGCGCCTGGCGTACCGCTTCGCGCACATAGCCAAACGCCCGGCTCTCGAGCCCGTCCAGCTCGAGGAAATGGTCGTAACCGAAGCGGCCACCGCCCCCCGCGCTGCCGCGCTCACGGCGATCCCCCTTCTCGGCGATGACGGTCACCGAGAGGCGCACCAGCGGACGCACGTCGGCGGCCAGGGTGCCATCGGTGGCGGCCACCAGGATCTCTTCATAGACCCCGCTGATGGAGGCCATCACCTGATTGATGGCGGGATCCAGACTTCTGGCGAACTTGTCCATCTGCTCCAGCAGGGCAATTTTCTGCTGTTTGTCGAGGGTCTGCAGGGGATCCAGCGCCGGGTAGAGCAGGTTTGCTTCGGTGCGAGCCCACGCCTTTACCTTGCCGTGAGCACCGGCGGCGGCGATGCCGCGAGCGGCAGTCACCGACTGTTGCAGCGCCAGCAGGCTCAGCTCGTCCGAGTAGGCGAAACCGGTCTTCTCGCCGCTGACGGCGCGCACCCCCACCCCCTGATCGATGTTGTAGCTGCCATCCTTGACGATGCCGTCCTCCAGCATCCAGGACTCGTGCCAGCTGCGCTGGAAATAGAGGTCGCCGAACTCCACCTGATGGCTCATCAGGCTGCCGAGCAGCTGTTGCAGCCGCCCTTCGTCGAGATCGTTCGGGGCCAACAGGGAGGCACTAACCTGGCTCAATAGACTCAAATCTTTCTCTCCACTCTCATGCGAGATGTCGTAACGGTTAAATCCACGGCCGCGGGCTCACAGCAGGCGGGCGTGTTGCAGCACCGGCATGGTGCGTTTCAATTCATCGATCAGGGCCCCATCCAGCGGCGCCAGCACTGTTCCCTGCCCCGACGCCCGACAGGCCAGCACCCGGCCCCAGGGGTCGATCACCATGCTGTGGCCCCAGGTCTGGCGCCCCGTCTCGTGGGTGCCCCCCTGGTTGGCGGCCACCACGTAGCACTGGTTCTCGATGGCACGGGCCCGCAGCAGGGGCTCCCAGTGCGCCTCGCCGGTGACGGCGGTAAAGGCGGCAGGCACCAGCAGCACCCGGGCACCGGCCCGGGCCAACTGGCGGTACAGCTCGGGAAAGCGCAGATCATAACAGATAGAAAGGCCGAGGGGACCAAAGGGGGAGTCCACCAACACAGGCTGATCACCCGGGCTGAAGGTCTCCGACTCCCGGTAGCGGCCGTGATTGTCCGCCACGTCCACGTCGAACAGGTGGATCTTGTGGTAGTGCCCCTTGAGCTCGCCGTCGGGATCGAACACCAGGGTACTGGTGTGGATGTGGTCGGCACCGGCGATGGCGGTGGGCATGGCCCCGGCCACCAGCCAGATGCCGTGGGATTTGGCCCAATCAGAGAGTTGCTGCTGGATTGGGCCATTTCCCAATGGCTCTGCCCCGTCCAGATACCCCTGCCGCTCGCCAAAGAGGGCGAAGTTTTCCGGCAGCAGCACCAGCAAGGGGCGCTCCCCGGGCAGACTCGCCAGCTCGGCGGCGATCCGCTCCCGGTTATCCTGCCAGGTACGACCCGAAATCAACTGCATGGCGGCTAGCCACATGACGCGCTCCTTCTGTTGGGCGAGCCGGTGGCACAAGGCCTTCTCGGCTCGCAGGGCAATATCCGCACTCTTCTGTTGGGCGAGCCGGTGACCGGTGACAGAAGACCTCCTCGGCTCGCGGGCAATATCCGCACTCTTCTGTTGGGCGAGCCGGTGACCGGTGACACAAGGCCTTCTCGGCTCGCGGGGCAATATCTGCACTATGAGGGGTTTGGCGGCCGGGGGAAAGTCCCCCAGCCCGGCGCTGGCCCTCAGCGCTGACCCGAGCCCTGATGCTTGGGATCGAGCAGGAAGGGGGTGACCTCCTTGGTGGGCAGGCCGGGCGCCACCGCATCCACCGCCTCCTTCTGCTGCTGGTTGAGCTTGATGCGGGCGCGATCCCGCCCCGCCTCCACCAGCCTGGGGGCGTCCAGCGGGCCGGAGACCCGAAAATCGATACGGGTCACCACGTCCACCACGGGCTCCAGCAGCTTGGAGAGGGCCAGCACATAGAGCCCGGTGATGGGAGTCAGGGAGAAGGCCGCCACCACGGGCAGGGTGCCCCCCAGGTTCGGAGAGAAGCTCAGATCAAAGTCGAGCCGCCAGCGCACCAGATCCGCGATGCCCTTACCCCGCAGGTTGCCCGCAGCGCCCTTCATGTAGAAGTCGTTGTTCTCCACCATCCCCTGATTGACCTTGGCGGAGGCGGACATGGACTCGAAATAGAAGCCCTTGTCGAAGACGTCGCGAAAATCGAGGCGCAGCTTGCGCATCAGGGAGTCAAGGCTCAGCAGGGAGAGCAGTCGGGCCCCCTTGTCGTTGACCTCCCGCAGGGTCCCCCCCTCCAGCTGGTAGTCGGCGCTGCCCGCCAGCGTCGGCAGGCTCAGGCGGTAGGGCACGTCACGCCAGTTCAGATCCAGCGCCAGCTTGCCCGGGGCATCCCCGATGGGCGAGGTGTAGCCGAGCCGCTTGAGCAGCAGCTCGCTGTTGCGGGTCTCGAGGTTCACCCTGGCACGGGTCTGCATCTGGCTGCCACGGGCCAGCCACTCGGCGCTGCCGCGCAGGGTGCTGCCCGCCAGGCGCATCTCCAGTCCCTTGAGATCCAGCCGGTTGGCCCCGGGCAGCAGCTCCCCCTTCACCTCACCCAGGGGCAGCTCGCCGAAGCGGCAATCCACGCAGCTGAAGGTGAGCCAGGGAATGGCATTCATGATGGCCCTGTCCTGGCGCTCATCGGGATCCGGGCTGAGATCGGTCCCCTTGCCGGACCAGTAGATGCGGGCAAACTTGGCATCGATGGGACGTCCGTCGGCCACCGGCACCCGCACCACCCCCATCACGTCGGGGCTGTCGATCATCACCTCGGTGGCCTGGTTCACCGGCCCCAGGGTGAAGTGCACCGCCTTGAGGCTGGCGCTGCCGATGTCGGCACGGGCCAGCTGGCCATCCACCCACCACTCCTGGGGCAAGAACGCGGGGCCCACCACCGCATTGCCCTGCGTCGCCTGCGCCTTGGCCGGCAGCCACTGCTTGAGACGGGCCAGCCAGCCGGCCACGTCCGCCTGCTGCTGGTTGATGGCGAGCAGCATGGGCTTGTCCTGCATCACCCGCGCCCCGGGCTGGCCGATGTTGACCCGCACCCGGCTGAGGTAGGGCACGCCGTCGCCGTACACCAGGCGGCTCTGCATGTCGATGTCCGCCCCCAGCACGGCGCGGATGTCGGCGCTGCCATCCCGCCCACGGGCCGTCACCTTGAGGGGCAGCCGGGCACCCGCTGCCTTGGTCAGGGGCACAGGCAGATCCAGCCCCATGCCCTGCAGGTTGGAGTCCAGCGCCAGCTGGAAACTGAACGCCTTGTTCTCGGGCAGGGTCAGCCCCAGGGTACCCGACCAGTTGCTGCGCCCCTGGAGCATCTCGAGGGCCGGTATGTCCCGGCGCTGGCGGCGGCTGTCCCACTGCCCCTGGAACTTGAGGTCGGCCTGATAGCCGTGGGGCAGTTGCCGCCCCTGATAATCCAGGGTCAGCGGCTGGTTCCACAGGCTGGCCTTGAGGTTGTGAATGCGCGTCTGCTCGTTGTCATACTCGAGCGTCCCTGCGACCCCGTCGAGGGGCAGATCCAGGGAGGCGATCCTCACCTTGTTGTCCTTGAAGCTGGCTTCCCCGCTGGCCTTGACCTCCCCCTCGCCATCCAGCGGTATGTCGAGCTTCACCGTGCCCTTCATGGGGCCGCGGATCTCCACCTCCCGCAGCGCCTGACCGACGGATCCCCCCAGCGGCGAGTCCTGCAAATAGTCGCTGATGGCCTTGCCCTCGCCCTCAACCTTGGCATCCACGTAGAGGTGAGCCCCCGGATAGAGGTCCGGGATCCAGGCGTGCACCGAGTCGGAGCTGGCCTTGCCGAGCTGGGTGGCGCGGCTGTTCATGTCGAGGCTGGCGTTCTGGAACAGCAGATCGATCTGCAGGTCGGTCAGCGGCTGCCAGCCCGGGAAAAACTCGTAGGTGGCCTGTTGCAGCGGCACCGCCACCTGGAAGACGCCCTTGCCGTTGTCGTAGGGGAAGTCACGGAATTCGCCGTACCAGAGCAAGTCTGCACCCTTGGCCTTGCCCCCCTTGATGGCGCCGCTCAGGTAGCTCACCAGCCCCTCATCCATCACCGCCAGGGGGTAGTAGCGATCCGCATGGGCCGCGTTCTTGACGTCGATGCGCCCGGTCAGGGCGAGGAAGGGGTGCTCGAACAGCTCGAGGCGAAACCGGCTGGCGAGGCGCAGATCCGGGTTGTCCAGGGCAATGTCCTGGCCATAGAGCACCCAGCCTTGGGGCGCCCGCCACCAGTCGAGGGCCGCACTCAGGCTGTCCACCGGGATGGGTTCCTTGAAGTGGCGGGCCGGATCCACCTTGCCTTTGCCCAGGGTCAGGCGGGCGCGTCCCCCGTTCGGGGTCAGCCAGAAGTCGCCGTCCAGCTTTTGCAGACCGGGTACATCGTGCCAGGCCCGGGTCTCGAAGCCGCGCAGTTGCCCCTGCAAAGAGAGCCCCTGCCAGTCCCCGTCGGCCTGCAGGACCAGCTCCTGCAACTGGCCCCTTGGCCGGGTGCGCTTGAGGGTCTCGGTCAGCTCGGGATAGAGGCCGGAGACCAGCTGGCTCAAGTTGGCAATCTGGTCGAGATCGATGGCGGGCACATAGCCCTGGATGCGCGAGCCGATGCGCTCGAGCTGCAGGCGGCTGTGTAGCCAGGTGGCGCCATCGAGCTTGAAGATGACGTCGTGGCTGGCGAGCTGCCACGCCTCGCCGTCCCGACGCAGCTGGATCTTGCCCCCCTGCAGGTCGAGGCGGTGCGGCTCCCCCTTGATCTCGTCTTTCCAGATCAGGTGGTTGTTGCCAAAGGCCAGCAGGGAGTTGCCGAGCCTGCCCTTCTCGAACTCGCTCCAGAGCTGGAAGTCGAGCTGGCCGCTCACCGGTGGCGCGCCGGCGTGGATCCGGGCCAGCATGGGGCTGATGTCCAGCTCGCTGGCCCCCAGATAGAGCTGGCCCTTGAGGCGGTCGAGCCGCACCTCGGGAGCATCCACATCGATGATGAGGTCCAGGGTGCTCTCCCCCACCCCGTTGATGAGATAGGCCTTGCCGACCCCCTGATGACGCTTGCCGCGGTTCTGCCAGCGCAACTGGGCGATGTCGAGGGCGCGCACCTCCCCCAGTGCCGTGGTGAGGCTCAGGCGAGTGTCGTGAATGTCGAAGGTGGAGAGCTGGGTCAGCAGGAAGCGCAGCAGGGCCTCCTGCTGGTTCGCGCTCTTCCCGCTGACGGGGGTGGCGGGCTGGGTCATGTCCAGCGCGATGTTGCCGTCGCTCAGGATCAGCTGGCCAAACACCGGTCTGAGTTCGTTGAGGGAGCGCCAGAAGTCGAGGTGGGCCCACACCTTGCCAAGGCGCAGGGAGAAACGCCCCGAATCGGGGGCGATGGCCAGTCCTTCCAGCCCGATGGCCGGGCCGCGGGGAGTCCACTCCAGCCCGACGTGATCCACGCTCACCTCGAGCTGACTCTCTCCGAGCAGGGTCCCTATCACGGCCGCCCGGTGCTGGTTGAGCAAAGGGCCGCCCAGTCGTACCACGCTGACCAGAACGGCCAGCAGCACGAAGAAGACTCCGAGGGCCAACCAGCCCCGACTCAGCCAGCGATAGACCAATTACATCATCACCACATCGAACTGTTCCTGCCCACAGAGCGGCTCGGAGACCACCCTGACCTGCTTGCCGATGAAGACTTCCAGCTCCGCCAGACTGTGGGACTCCTCCCCCCGCAGGTAATCGGCCACCGAAGGAGCCGCATAGACGGTGAACTGATCCGCGTCGTAGGCGCGGTTGACCCGGATGATCTCCCGCAGGATCTCGAAGCAGACCGACTCCACCGTCTTGACCCGGCCGCGCCCCTTGCACTCGGGGCACTCGGCGCAGAGCACGTGCTCCAGGCTCTCCCGGGTGCGCTTGCGGGTCATCTCCACCAGCCCGAGCTGGGAGAAACCGTTGACGTTGGTCTTGGCCCTGTCCTTGGCCAGCGCCAGCTCCAGGCTGTGCAGCACCCGGCGACGGTGATCCTCGGACTGCATGTCGATGAAGTCGATGATGATGATGCCGCCGAGGTTGCGCAGGCGCAGGTGACGGGCGATGGCGGCGGTGGCCTCGACGTTGGTGTTGAAGATGGTCTCTTCCAGATTGCGATGGCCGACGAAGGCTCCGGTGTTGATGTCCACCGTGGTCATGGCTTCGGTCTGGTCGATGATGAGGTAGCCGCCGGATTTGAGCTCCACCTTGCGCTCCAGGGCCCGCTGGATCTCGTTCTCCACGTCGTAGAGATCGAAGATCGGCGACTCGCCGGTGTAGTACTCCAGCTTGTTGGCCAGCTCGGGCACGTACTCCTCGGTGAAGCGCTTGAGCTGATCGAAGCTCTGGCGCGAGTCGACCCGGATCTTGTCGAGCTCGGCACCGACGAAGTCACGCACCACCCTGAACGCCAGGCTGGGATCCTCATAGAGGATCTTGCAGGGGGGGTACTTCTGCTTGCGCTCGAGGATCTTGCGCCACAGGCGCTTCAAGAAGGCGGCGTCCTGCTCCAGCTCCTGCTCCCCCACCCCCTCGGCGGCGGTGCGGATGATGTAGCCACCGAGCTCGTCCACATAGCCGGCCACGGTGCGCTTGAGGCGCTCGCGCTCCGCCTCGGACTCGATGCGCTGGGAAACCCCCACATGCGCACTCCCCGGCATGAAGACCAGGTAGCGGGAAGGCAGGGTGATGTCGGTGGTGAGGCGGGCCCCCTTGGTGCCCAGCGGATCTTTCACCACCTGCACCATGATGTCCTGCCCCTGGCGCACCAGCTCGGCGATGTTGCCGGCCTGGAACTGTTCCTTCTCCTTGATCGCCACGCACTCGGTATGGGGGACGATGTCGGAGGCGTGCAGGAAGGCGGCCTTGTCCATGCCGATGTCGACGAAGGCGGCCTGCATGCCGGGCAGCACCCGGCTGATCTTGCCCTTGTAGATGTTGCCCACTATGCCGCGCTTGGCCTGGCGCTCCACGTGCACTTCCTGCAGCAGGCCGTTCTCGACCAGGGCGACCCGGGTCTCGGAGGGGGTGACGTTCACCAGCAGTTCTACCGACATAAGTTACCTTGCCTTTCTAGTTTTGAATTCTGGCACGACGAACAACGGGTAACTCAGCAGCGCACCGCTGACGGGAGGATTACCGGGTCTGCTCGAGGTGCTGCTTGATCAACAGGTCCGTCTCCAGCAGGGGCAGGCCGACCACGGCACTGTAGCTCCCCTCGAGGCGACTGACGAACTTGCCGGCAATGCCCTGGATGGCGTAGGCGCCGGCCTTGTCGCACGGCTCGCCGGTGCGCCAGTAGGCCTCGATCTCGGACTCGTCCAGCTTGCGAAACGCCACGTTGGTGGTGACCAGGCGCACGTCGCAGCGATCCGGGGTGGCCAGGGCCACCGCCGTCATCACCTGGTGCACCCGTCCGGAGAGCGCCTCCAGCATGTCCTTGGCGTCCAGCAGGTCGGAGGGCTTCTCCAGCACCCGCTCCCCCAGCACCACTATGGTGTCCGCCCCCAGCACGGGCAGCGCCGTGGGCGCCGCGGCCACGCCGGCCATGGCCTTGTCGCGGGCGAGCCGGCAGACGTAATCCTGGGGCTTCTCACCGTCGTTGCGCAGCTCCGGCACATCCAGCTTGAGGACCTCGAAACGGTAGCCCAGGCGGGTCAGAAGCTCGTGCCGGCGGGGGGAGCCCGAGGCGAGATAGAGTTGCAGTTCGTTGTGCTTGTTCATACTTCACTCAATGAGACGATGCGCAGTTACAATGCGTTGTTTTTATTCACATTCACTTGATATTGAAGCGACGCCGCACCTTGCGCAAGACCATAAAAATCCAGGGCCATATTAACATCGTCGTCAACGTCGACCAAAAGTAGGCGAAGTTGAGGCTGGCCCGGCTGAACAGATGCTCCGCCCAGAACACGGTGATCTTTCCCACCAGGGAGAGCAGACCGATGATCAGCGCCTGCTGCCAGAGGGAGAAGTTGCGGATCTTCTGGAACTGGAATGCCGCCAGGTAGGTGGTGATGGCCATGGCCATGGCCCGCACGCCGAGGGTGCTGCCGAGCAGCACGTCCAGCAGCAGGCCCGCCACCCAGGCGGTGCCGACGTTGGTCCGGTGCGGCAGCGCCAGCGCCCAGTAGATGAGCACCATGGCGAGCCAGTCCGGACGGAAGGGTTCGAATTGAAAGGGAAGCGGCAGGATGGAGAGGCACAGGGCCAGCAGGATCGAACACCAGATCCAGATCCTGCCGCTGGCGGGTTGCAGCATCAGCGCGTCGCCCCCGCCGCCGAGGTTGCCGTGGCCGCCGAGGCGCTCGCCGCAGGCTCAAGAGCATCCTTGTCGTGTACTTCCGGTTTCTTGTCGGTCCACAGCAGCAGCAGGTAGCGCAGACGGTCCAGCGCCACCAGCGGCTTGGCCTCGATCTGGGCGAAGGGCTTGCCCTCCACGTAGTCGGAGCGGGTCACGGTCGCCACCGGATAACCTTCCGGGAAGCGGCCGCCCAGGCCCGAGGTGACCAGCAGATCGCCGACCTGGACGTCGGTGTTGCGGGGCAGGTTGCGCAGCTCCAGCTTGTCCAGCTCGCCGCTGCCGGAGGCGATGGCGCGCAAGTCGTTGCGCAGCACCCGCACCGGGATGCCGTGGCTGGAGTCGGTGATGAGCAGGACGCGACTGGTGGTGGAGCCCACGTGGAGCACCTGACCGACCACCCCCTGATCGTTGATCACCGGCTGGCCGTTGTAGACGCCATCCAGCGCCCCCTTGTTGATCAGCACCTGATGGCTGAAGGGGTCGGAATCCACCGACAGCAGCTCGGCCACCATCTTGCGGGACTCCTTGTGTACCGGCGACCCCAGCAGCTCGCGCAGACGCTGGTTCTCGTGCTCCAGCTGATCCATCTTGAGCAGGCGAGAGCGCAGGGTGAACAGTTGCTGCTCCTGCTGCTTGGTCTGCTCGATGAGATCGGCGCGGGTCTGCACCTGGGTCGACATGGTGTCGAGCAGGGTGCCGGGGGCGTTGGCGATGTATTGCAGCGGGCTCACCAGGGAGCTCAGATAAACGCGGACATGGCTGAACACACCGAAGCGGGAATCCGCGACGATGGCAGCGACGGAGATGATGACGGCGAGAAACAACCGTAACTGAAGCGAAGGGCCTCTACCGAAGATGGGTTTCATGAGTCGTCAAAAAAGAGCCGGCGCTCGGCCGGCTTTGGGTCTTATTCGTAGTGGAACAGATCGCCACCGTGCATATCGATCAGCTCCAGCGCCTTGCCACCGCCACGGGCGACACAGGTGAGGGGATCTTCAGCCACGACGACCGGGATGCCGGTCTCTTCCATCAGCAGACGGTCGATGTCCTTGAGCAGGGCACCACCACCGGTCAGCACCATGCCGCGCTCGGAAATGTCGGACGCCAGCTCGGGCGGGGATTGCTCCAGGGCCACCATGACGGCGGAGACGATGCCGGAGAGCGGCTCTTGCAGCGCTTCCAGGATCTCGTTGGAGTTCAGGGTGAAGCTGCGGGGCACACCCTCGGCCAGGTTGCGACCGCGCACTTCGATCTCGCGCACCTCTTCGCCCGGATAGGCGGAGCCGATCTCGTGCTTGATGCGCTCGGCGGTGGCTTCCCCGATCAGGCTGCCGTAGTTGCGACGCACGTAGCTGATGATGGCTTCGTCGAACTTGTCGCCACCGATACGGACGGACTGGGAGTAGACCACGCCGTTCAGGGAGATGATGGCCACTTCGGTGGTACCGCCACCGATGTCCACCACCATGGAACCGGTCGCTTCGGAGACCGGCAGGCCGGCACCGATGGCGGCAGCCATGGGTTCATCGATCAGGTAAACCTCGCGGGCGCCGGCGCCCAGCGCGGATTCCTTGATGGCGCGACGTTCCACCTGGGTGGAGCCGCAGGGCACGCACACCAGCACGCGCGGGCTGGGGCGGAAATAGTTGTTGTCGTGAACCTGTTTGATGAAGTGCTGCAGCATCTTCTCGGTCACGTAGAAATCGGCGATCACGCCGTCTTTCATCGGGCGAATGGCGGAGATGTTACCCGGGGTACGACCCAGCATCTGCTTGGCGGCATGACCGACAGCAGCGACCGATTTGGCGTTCCCGCGCTCTTGGCGAATGGCGACAACTGAGGGTTCGTTAAGGACGATCCCTTGATCTTTTACATAGATCAGGGTGTTGGCAGTTCCCAAGTCGATCGACAGATCGTTGGAAAAGACGCCTCTGAGCTTTTTGAACATGGCTACGGGAAATCCTAAGAATTTGGAGGTGCAGAAAACCGGCTAACTTTACCAATGCCCACCCCAATGGGCAAGCGCTCAAACTGTCGCCAATCAATCAGGCGCGACAAAAATGCGAGTCATCACTCACTCGGACACGCTTGCAAACACTAATAAACAAGGATTTAGGGGGATGCTGTTGAGCCAGCCCCCCTTTCACATCATTCAATGCAATACTTCGCGCCGATAAATAACTCTGTCATTACCCCGGCTGGAGCCGAAAATGGCCTCACCTTGCAGGTTGCCGTCATTGCCACTCGTTGGGTCAGACAACCAGAGGGGCTGCGACGGCTGTTTTGCCAAATCGACCTTGTAGGGAATGCGCACCGAGATGTCCGGCTTGGCAAAGTGGAACAGGATCTCCCCGTCTTTCGCCAGTGCAGCATCCCCACCCGGTGCCGAACTACCCAACCCCAGCTTGATCTTGCGACCCGCCCCCAGATTCAGCTCGCGAGTCGCCGCATCAAAGGTTTGACTTGGATTGAGGAAAGTGAACCCCTGATTGGCCAAAGAGAGCTGGGTACATTGATCTTCCTTGTTTTTCAGCCAGTTGCCCGCTTCGTAATATTGCATCTGCAGTGGAATGGCCAGCGGCGCCGAGGCCAGGCCAGCCGCCGTACCAGCCTGCAGGCGGCCGTACAACAGCTTTTGAGTACCCAGCAGCACCGCATTACACCCTTGCCCCGATTTGGAACAATCCCCTGCTACACCCGCATTCATATTCGGATTCGCCAACAGCGTAGTACCGCCATCCTGATCATCGACTTTGATACCAAAGCTCAACGTGGCAAACGGTGCTTCTGGACTCGCAGCACGATCAAAGCGGGTATTCAGCCCCAAAGGCGACTGCTGATTTATACTGGCGACGCCACTTGCCCAGCTGAGCGAGGGAGATAGTGTAATACGCTTGTCACGAGCAACCCCATCCAGAGCATTAGCCGCCACCATCTCAGCAACCCCTTTAGCGAACGCCCCCTTATAGTTCTCTGTCGTCCCTTTCTGCAGATTGCGTGCAGTGAGGACAAAACCGCTGGCAAAGGGCTGGCTCATGTATGTAAAGGCATTGCAGGCAGGCGTGATAAAGCCATTACTCAAACTGTAATCCCAAGGGACAAAACGACCGATGGGTACGCTCCATCGCAACACAGTCTCAAGTTGGGGTAATTCATCCTGATAAGCGGGATAAGGCACAAAGTTGCTGACGCCTAACCGGATCACCCCGACCTCAGACCAATTCGCCGTCACGTTTGCTACCCCGCTCGCCAACGTGATCGCTGTCGGCGAAAATGTTCCGGTGCCGCCAGCTGCCGGCGCTAACAGCGCCCAAGAGATCGCCTTATTGCTGGTCGCAAAGCCAGGGGTTAGCTGATCCTGCTCATTGAGGGCACGCGCTTGCAGAGTAAAGGACTCGCCCGCTTTGCGATAGACAGGGCATGCTGCATATGTGTTGTCGTTACTGCCCGAGCAGCCACTTTGTCCTTGTGCCTGGAGTGCGATCGCTTTAGGAATCACAGCAACCGTATCACTACCGGTCAGCTTAAGGGTGCCGGTGACATCATTCTTCTGGAAAGTAGCATCCAGTCGCAACACCCCCGCATCCGGGTACTGTACGGTCAGTTGACCCACCCCATCACTGTTAAACGCAACCTTAACGTTTCCTGATGGCGCGAGCGTGGTGCTATTGACCGTCGGCACGGCAGTGCTGCTCTCAGAGACGACCTTGCTCGAGGTAAATTGGAGAGTCTGATCACCTGTCAGTAAGGGCACGCATACCTTGGTCGCCCCCACATCGTTTGATTTGATGGCGCGGATCGAGGTGACTCCCGAGGTACCGGCATAGAAGGTGGGGACATTGAAACGCAGTGCAGCATCGGCAAACGGGAGCGTGCAATATTGTTTAGCAGGCCCCAATGAACCGGACCGACATAAGGTATCACTCTGCGGCCGCAGTGGCGGAGTCGAGCTGGACACGCCCATAGTGATGGAACTGGCCGAATAATTACTTAGCATCACCTTAGTGGTGCCGCCAGTTATAGTGACAACACCATTATTCACGTTATTTAAACCACTACCTGACGACCAACCACCATTCGTAAAGGGGTTAGGAGTGAGCGCTGCCGTAACAGTACCCGACATTAGTTGTGAACAATCCTCATTGGCACAAGCTTTAATTGTGATCTCTTCAGGCTGGCAGGTGATTGCCTGCCCTGAATGAGCGAATTCGAAATGATGTACTTGAACCCCGACCGGATTCACTTTCAATGCACATATTTTTACGTTATCAATATCATGTATATTGTTTGAGCCACCTGTTGAGCCGGTGAACGAAAGGTAAAAGTTTTCTGGTATAGGTGACTGACCTAAATCATTAGCGGTAGCATCAAATGTAGGTATCCCAGGCACTGCTGCATAACCAGCACCAGTATTTCGATCAATTGACACCATGGTTTTATTTCCCAAACGGGAATCTACAGTCAAACGGTAGCGATGGGGGGGATTAGGGTAATTATTGCCATTGTGGATCGACGGGTTCAAGGTCGGTGAACCATAAAGATAGCGATATCCAGTTGTAGCAGAGCCAGAACCTCGAATAGCAATTGAATTATTTCGGCGAGGTTGATTATTACTACCGCCTTCTGCAGAAAAGTTACCAAATTCGTCAATGCCGACACCCAACCAGCCACCTGCGAATCCGGGTGCAGCACTGCCTTTATGGCCATACCCCAGCGGTCCACCAAATGCCCCCGGTTGAGGGGTTATCTTGGCGTCTGACAACACCATGGCAATACCATCTGCACCAGTGCCACCATAAGCGGAATGATCGAACTCTACCGTCACCAAGTTATTAGCAGCAGGAAATAACTTAAGGTAAGTCAATGAGGTAGCTTGGTCATTCTTATTTTCAGTTAAACGCAAACGCCCAGGGTGAGAGCGTGAACATTTTGTTAAATTTCACCCAGTTTTTTGAGACCCGCATTGAGTACCGTTTCCAGATATTCACTGCTCATTCCTGCGATTTTTTGCTTCCGTCTTACGCTCGCCTTGC
>NZ_PQLN01000039.1:0-39560 GCF_002919855.1 Aeromonas sp. ASNIH8
ACGCAAGGCGAGCGTAAGACGGAAGCAAAAAATCGCAGGAATGAGCAGTGAATATCTGGAAACGGTACTCAATGCGGGTCTCAAAAAACTGGGTGAAATTTAACAAAATGTTCACGCTCTCACCCTGACGCTATTACATACTGACTCCGCTGTCGTTTCTCCTGGGAGGGCTGGTGCTGATCGCCACCCTGTTGCTGGCGGCAGCCAGCTACCTGAGCAGCATCGACAAGACGGTGGCGGGTTACGGTCACATGCTGGCCGCCCTCGACGCCACCCTGTTCCAGGACATGGCGCAGGACAACCGCCGCCAGCTTGGCGTGCTGGAGGCGTCCCTGGACAAGCAGGCCATCGCTGCCGGGGCATCGGCCATCAATCCCATCTGGGCCATTGCCCATCAGTTCAAGTACGACGCCCACTTCCTCTATTTCTACAACGCGCGCACCCATCGGCTCGACGGCTATCCCGACTGGCAGCAACCGGAGGGCTACCGGGCACAGGCGCGGCCCTGGTTCCAGACCCTGTCCGGCGAGGGCGATGATCTCGTCTGGTTCGGTCCCTACCCGGCGTTTGATTTGGCCGGAGAGGTACTGACTCTCATCAAGCGGGTCAAGGATGATGAGGGGCAACTGCTTGGGCTGCTGATGGTGGACATGTCGTTCAGTGCCTTGCAGGGGGCGTTGCACCGGGCAGTGGGTGAGGATCCGGTGGCTCTTTACATCACCGAGCGCAAGGGCGGCAAGCTGGTGGTGGGGCACAATTTGTCGCTGTTGCCGCCCCGTCTCGAGCGGGAGACGCAGGCGGTCGGCCTGGACGGGTTCTGGGCCGGTCGCCACCTGCAACACGCTCTGGAGGGGATGGAGTGGGATCTCAACGTCTATCTCCCCCCCTCCCATTTTCATGAAAACCTGCAAGACACCCTGCTGATGGTGGTGCTGCCCGCCCTGGCATTGCTCTGCATCTGGCTGTGCAGCCTGTGGTTTCTGATGCGGATCTTTCGTCAGGAGCAGGCGCTGGTGCAGGGCTCGCTCAGCGGCCTCATCCGGGATGAGGCGAGAAAGGAGATCCAGCGGCGTCAGCGAACCTGGTTCGTGCACGGCAGCCTGGGAGAGATAGAACAGGTGCGAAACAGCCTGCTGCAAGGGCAGGATGCCCTGCTCCACGACCCTCTCACCGGCATCCTGAACCGGCGAGCCTTCGATCAGCAGCGGGCGGAGCTGGAGCAGGCGAGGAGGCCCTACTGGCTGGTGCTGTTCGATGTGGACAACTTCAAGCGCGTCAACGACAGCTGGGGACACGGTGTGGGGGATGCGGTGCTATTTCGGGTAGCCACCATCATGGCGAGAACCCTGGGGGATGAGCAGGTCTACCGCATCGGGGGCGATGAATTTGCGGCCTTGCTGCCCTGGGAGCAGGCGGAGGTGGAATGTCGCCTGACCCACCTGCTCGGTCGGGTGAAGGCCCTGAAATGGCGGGAGTTCGCCGACGCCATCACCCTGAGCGCCGGCGGCGCGCGCTATCCGGATGATGCCCTGACGCCGCTCGAGCGGGCGGATGCCTGCCTGTACGAGAGCAAGCACCAGGGGCGGGATTGTTGGCATCTGGCGGCGTCGTCGCCCGTTGACGGGGAGGTTGTGACAGTATCTGTCTGACGGTGATTGCTGCAAAAAAGGGCCTTTGGGCCTAGAAAAGGGTCATGACGGGGATGATTTCTCGTGTGACCTTTTTTTTTGATGTGGTTTCAGGTGGTTAGCCTGCTTTCTTGCATCGTGTCGCGAACCGGAGACAGGGAGGGCTGGCCGTGAGGTGCCCCTTGCGGCAGTGGCGCAGGTCAGGGGGCTTTGTATAGTGCAGGGAAAAATAATCAATCATCAGGTTTGACAGGAGTACCCCATGAAAATGAAACCGTTTGGCATGAGCGCACTGGCGCTGCTGGGGGCGTTGCTGTTGGGCACAGGACAGGTGCAGGCATCCGAGACCCTCAATACCATTCTCGGCGGCGGAGCCGGCGGGGTGGCGGGCACCATGATCGGCAAGGAGCTGGGTGGCGACACCGGCGCCCTGGTGGGGGCCGCCCTGGGGGCGCGGCCGGTGGTGCGGCCACGGCCAATAGGGGCAACAAGAACGAAGCTGCGCTCGGCGGCGCCGTCGGTGCCCTGGGCGGGGCAGCCATCGGCAAGAGCGTCGGTGGCAGTACGGGCCAGCTGATCGGCGCCGGTATCGGTGGTGCCGGTGGCTCCGCCATCGGAGCCAGGACCGGGGATGGTCACGAGAGCCGCGGCGATCGCTATTACGATGACAGGCGCTATCACAAGCACCACAAGCACCACAAGAAACACAAAAAGCACCGCAAGCACAGATGGCATGACGACTGATCCCGCTGCCGGCCCGTGAGGGGCGGCGAGCGGCCTCTTACACCAGCCGGTGCTGGCGCCTGCCAAGGGAGAAGGCGTTGATGTTGTCGATGAGCTGATCCGCGAGGCGCTGCATCGACTCTTCGCTGGCCCAGGCCACGTGGGGAGTCAGGATGAAATTGGGGTAACGCAGGGCCTGCATCAGGGGGTGGTCGGGGGGCGGCGGCTCGACGCTCGCCACATCGAAGCCGGCGCCCCCCAGACGGCCGTTGCCGAGGGCTTCGAGCAGCGCCGGCTCGTCCACCAGGCCGCCACGGCCCACGTTGATGAGCAAGGCGCCCGGTTTCATCAGGGCCAGCTCCCGCTCCCCGATGAGATGGCGGGTGTAGGGGGTGAGCGGGCAGTGCAGGCTGATCACATCCGAACTTTGCAGCAGGGCATCCAGGGGCAGCCTGTCGTCATCCCCCGGGGAGCCGACCTGGCTCTGGGCATAGTAAACCTCCATCCCGATGGCGCTGGCCCGCTGTCCCAGCGCCTGTCCCAGGGTTCCCTTGCCGATGATCCCGAGGCGCTTGCCATGCAGATCCGTGATGGGGTGGTCGAAGAAGCAGAACTGGCCGCTTTGTTGCCAGCGCCCCTCCAGCAGGGACTGGCGCCAGGCGAACAGGTTGCGCGACAGGGCGAGCATCAGGGCCATGGCGTGCTCGGGGACGGAAGGGCCCGAGTAGTTGCGGATATTGCACACGGCGACATTGGCGGCGCGGCACGCCTCCAGATCCAGGTTGTCGCTGCCGGTGGCGGCCAGGGCGATCAGGCGCAGTTCGGGCAGCTGGGCCAGTTCATCGGCCCCGATGCGCACCTTGTTGATGATGGCGATGCTGGCGCACTTGAGCCGCTCCACCACCTGATCCGGCGCCGTGGTCGAGTAGCTTTGCCAGTGATGGGGAAAATCGGGGCGGCGCAGATTGATGCCGGTGTCCAGGGTGTCGCTGTCGAGAAACACGATTTGCTGCATGAAGCCTCCTGCCATTGGTTCGGACATGATGCCAAACATGGAGGGCGGCTGACCAGCGCGGTGGCATCGGGCCAAGTCCGATGGGGAAGGCAAAAGGCGGGTGGCTGTGCCTCGGAGGGCCTCAGATCCAGCCCAGGTGCGTCAGCCAGCCCTGGATGCGCCCCGGCGTCTCCTCCAGATCCATCAGGGCATAGGGGCGGTAGTTGAGCTTGTGGCTGCGGCGACTCTCGCTTCTGCGGGCTTCGGCCGCCAGCAGGGGCCAGCGTCCTCCCTCCTCCTGATAGAGATCCAGGGTAGGGATGCTGCCCTGGGCTATCTGCTTGGCGAGGGTCTGGTTGCTCAGCTGGTTGGGGAAGAAGCCGTCGAGCAGCACCAGAGCATCGGGGGCGGGCAACTGCTCGCTGGCGATGAGGTTGGCGGCCCAGGCGGCGCTGGTACCTTGGGCCAGCAGCAGCTTGAAGCCCCCCTCCTGCAGCTTGGCATCCCCCAGCTTGCTGATGCGGGAGGCAAACTGCTTGCGAAAATCGTCGATGACCTGCTGTTTCTTCTCGGCGGCGGGGTCGAGCTCGGTCTGCTGCGGCGAGGGGAGCAGCAGCAGGGTATCGAAACCGAGGCGCCCCAGCTCCCGGGTCAGTTGCCACAGCTGGCCGCTGCGCTGCCAGTCGGGCAGCAGGATGACCAGACCCACGTAGTTGTCGCTGTCGTGCTTGGCAAACAGTACCTGTTGCTTGTCCACTCTGGTGCTGTCGGGTATTCCCTGCCAGTCGCTGCTCTGCCAGTAGTCGGGGGGAACCAGGGGGGCTGGATCCGGGGCGGCGCCTGACGGTGCCTGCCCGGTGCCGTGGGCGGCAAAAGCAAGCAAGGTCAGCAGCAGATAGGGGCGAAATGTCATGGGGGATCCTCCAGCACTCCCTCATAGCGGCCTCGCCGGGGGTTTCTTTAGGGCAAGGGGGCACATCGGCATCGGCGGTGGCGAAGAGGGTCTGACCGGCGGGCCGGACACGGG
Organism: Aeromonas sp. ASNIH8; assembly: GCF_002919855.1. Taxonomy (NCBI): domain Bacteria; kingdom Pseudomonadati; phylum Pseudomonadota; class Gammaproteobacteria; order Aeromonadales; family Aeromonadaceae; genus Aeromonas; species Aeromonas sp. ASNIH8. The sequence continues at coordinate 4,373 of NZ_PQLN01000039.1, forward strand.
CCCGGGATTGTTCCAAATGGCAAAGCATTCCCGGTTTTGATTGTTCCATCCCGTGACCCATACATGGTTCAGTAAGGGCAGACAGACAGGGGGCCGGGGCATGTCGCCACTGGCCGCAGGCGGAGAATTCTCCCCCCCTGTCTCGTCAGAACGAGAGGTTCACCCTCACTTTCCATCGACAGGGAGCGTTATCGCCATGAGCACCTTGGTTCACTTGCCCATCCTCGACCTGAGGCAGCTGGATGCCTCGCCCGACGCTCGGGCCGATTTTCTGGCATCGTTGCGCGATGCCGCGAGAGAGACGGGATTTTTCTACCTGACCGGCCACGGCATCGATCCCGAGCTGCAACAGGAAGTGCAGCAGCTGTCGCGGGCCTTCTTTGCGCTGCCTCTGGCGGCCAAGCAGCAGGTCGCCATGATCCACTCTCCCCATTTTCGTGGCTACAACCGACCGGGGGCGGAGCTGACCCGGGGTCAACCCGACTGGCGAGAGCAGTTCGATATCGGTGCCGATCGCCCTGCCTTGCCGCGCGCGGCGGGCGACCCGCCCTGGTGGCGGTTGCAGGGGCCGAATCAGTGGCCGGAGGCGCTGCCGACACTGCAACCCGTGCTGACGCGCTGGCGTGGGCAGATGACCCGCATGTCCCGTACTCTGCTCGGGGCTTTTGCCGAGGCGCTCGCACTGTCGCCAGATGCCTTCGATGCCCTGCACGGAGAGCGTCCCAACGAACATATCAAGCTGATCCGCTATCCCGGTGAGCGGGGCGCCACTCAGGGGGTCGGTCCCCACAAGGATTCGGGCTTCCTGAGCTTCCTGCTGCAGGATGACCAGCCCGGCCTGCAGGTGGAGGTGGCGCCGGATCACTGGATCGATGCGCTCCCGCTCCCCGGCACCTTCGTGGTCAACATCGGTGAGCTGCTGGAGCTGGCCAGCAACGGCTACCTGCGGGCGACCGTGCACCGGGTGGTGCCGTCGGCGCCGGGGCAGGAGCGTCTTTCCATCGCCTTCTTCCTGGGGGCCCAGCTCGACGCCGTGGTGCCCGTCTATCCGCTGCCCGAGGCACTGGCCCGTGAAGTCAGAGGGCCTGCCACCGACCCGCACAATCCGCTGCTGCGGGAGGTGGGCTGGAACTACCTCAAGGGGCGGCTGCGTTCTCACCCTGATGTGGCATTGCGCCACCATGCCGATCTGTTGCCGGCGCCCCGGGCGCTGGCGGTCGGCGAAACCACCCATTGATTGCATGGCAAGGAGCACAAGATGAACAAGCACGGACTGTTTTCCCTGAGCGGCCTGGTATTGGCCCTCGGACTCTCTCTCTCCGCCCAGGCAGCCCAGGCGCTGCGGGTTGCCGCGGATCCACTGCCCCATGCGGATATCCTCGGCGAGGTGAAACGCCAGGACCCTTCGCTGGATCTGCAGGTGATCGAGCTCAGCGGCGGCATCAATGCCAATGCCCTGCTGGTGGCGGGTGATGTGGATGCCAACTATTTCCAGCACGTCCCTTACCTGCGGGATCAGGAGAAGGCGCTCGGCACCGAGCTGGTGGTGGCCGCGACCGTACACGTGGAGCCTCTTGGCATCTATTCGAAGAAGTTCAAGCACCTGAGGGAGGTACCGGAAAAGGCGGTGATAGCCCTGCCCAACAATGTCACCAACCTGAGCCGGGCCCTCTATCTGTTGCAGCACGAGGGGCTCATCACCCTCAAGGCCGGCCATGAAGATCCGGCGCGGGATCTGGCGACGGTGCACGACATCGCCACCAACCCCAAGGCGCTCAAGATCCTGGAGATCGAGGCGCCGCAGCTGCCGCGCTCCCTCGACGACGTGGATCTGGCGGTGATCAATGGCAACTATGCCCTGGAGGCGGGGCTGGAGCCTGCTCGCGATGCCCTGGGGCTGGAGAGCGCCCAGAACAATCCCTACGCCAACATCCTGGTGACCACCCCGGCGCTCAAGGATGATCCGCGGATCCGCCAGTTGGCGCGGGACCTGGAGTCCAGGGCGATCGCCGACTTCATTCGCAAGAGCTACAAGGGGTCGGTGATCCCGGTGGCCGGGCGGCAGTCATGATAGTGCTGGAGGGGCTCGGCAAGCAGTACCCGGGGCACGGGCAACCCGCTCTGGAGGGGGTGTCGCTCGAGATCCCGGATGGGGCCATCTACGGCATTCTCGGGCGCAGCGGCGCGGGCAAGAGCACGCTCATTCGTTGCCTCAATCTGCTGGAGCGGCCAAGCCGGGGCCGCATCCTGTTCGATGGCCGCGACATCACGGCCCTGGAGGGGGCGGCCTTGCGCCGCCACCGTCAGGGGACCGGCATGATTTTCCAGCACTTCAATCTGCTGCACGCCCGCAGCGTGGAGGAGAACGTGGCAGTCCCGCTGGAAATCGCCGGAGTGGCGCGCCGGGAGCGGGCGGCCCGGGTCAGCGAGCTGCTGGAACTGGTGGGGCTTGGCGAGCACCGTCGCGCCTTTCCCTCCCAGTTGTCGGGGGGACAGAAGCAACGAGTGGGCATCGCCCGCGCCCTGGCCGCCAATCCGCGCCACTTGCTCTGTGACGAGGCGACCAGTGCCCTGGATCCGGAGACCACGGAGTCGGTGCTGGCGCTGCTTGCCGACATCAACCGCCGCCTCGGGATCACCATAGTGCTCATCACCCACGAGCTGGAGGTGGTCAGGGCCATCTGCGATCACGCAGCATTGCTTGAACGGGGTCAGCTGGTGGAAAGCGGCGCTCTGGGCACCCTGCTGGCCAACCCCGACTCCCGCGTGCGGCAGGCCTTGTTGCCGGATCCCGAGATCCTGCGGCGTTTCATGGCGCGTCACGGAGTCACAGAGGAGGTGCGTTTATGCAGAGTCGCCTGAGTGTCGATGCCTTGCTCGAACTGATGTATCAGGGGTCGCTCGAAACGCTCTACATGGTGGGAGTGGCGGCCGTGTTCACCCTGTTGCTGGGGTTGCCGACCGGGGTGCTGCTGGTGGTGACCCGTCCCGGGGGCGTGCTGCCCTTGCCCCGTCTCAACATGGTGCTGGGGATCGGTATCAACATCGGGCGGTCGCTCCCCTTCGTGGTGCTCCTGATCGCCCTGATCCCCCTGACCCGGCTGGTGGTCGGCACCTCACTGGGCAGCACCGCCGCCATCGTTCCCATTACCCTGGGGGCCTTCCCCTTCTTTGCCCGGGTGGTGGAGAGCGCCCTCGATGAGGTGGACAAGGGGCGCGTCGAAGCCGTGCTCGCCATGGGGGGCAGCGGCTGGCACGTGGTCGTCAAGGCGCTGCTGCCCGAGGCCTTGCCGGCGCTGCTGGCCGGACTCACCCTGACGGTGGTGATGCTCATTGGCTTCTCCTCCATGGCGGGGGTGGTCGGTGGTGGCGGGCTCGGGGATCTGGCGATCCGCTACGGCTACCAGCGCTTTGACGACAAGGTGATGGCAGGGACAGTGGTCATGTTGCTGCTGCTGGTGCAACTGGTACAGGGGGTGGGGGACAGGCTGGTGCGGGCACTGGCCCATCGCCGCTAGGGGCACGGCTTCTCATCAGGCCGGCCGTGAGGTGCCAGCCAATAAAAAAGCGAGCCTGGGCTCGCTTTTTTTGCAATCACATCAAGGGGTCAACTTAGTTGACGCGACGCTTGAATTCACCGGTACGGGTGTCGATTTCGATCTTGTCACCGATCTCCACGAAGGCGGCAACGGCCAGCTCGTAGGAGGTGCCCTTCAGGCGGGCAGGCTTGGTCACTTTACCGGAGGTGTCGCCACGGGCGGCCGGCTCGGTGTACTCGACTTCACGCACGATGGTGGTCGGCAGTTCTACGGAGATGGCTTTCTCGTTGTAGAAAGTCACTTCGCAGAGGTCTTCCATGCCGTCTACCAGGTAGTTCAGGGCATCACCCAGGTTGTCTTTCTCGACGTCGTACTGGTTGTACTCGGTGTCCATGAAGACATACAGCGGGTCGGAGTAGTAGGAGTAGGTGCACTCTTTACGCTCCAGCTGAACGACTTCCAGCTTGTCGTCGGCCTTGAAGACGGTCTCGGTGGCGCTGCCGTTCAGCAGACCCTTCAGCTTCATCTTGACCACGGCGGAGTTACGGCCGGATTTGTTGAATTCAGCCTTCTGGACCACCATCGGCTCGGTGCCGATCATGACTACGTTACCAGCGCGGATTTCCTGTGCGGTTTTCATGTAAAAAATTCCTGTTCGTGAAACGGACGGATAAAAACTGCCAGATTATATACGGCTTTCTAAAAATTTCACCAACCTCGTGACGAGATCCCCGTCCGCCAGCAGCCTCTGTGGCCAGGTGTGCCCATGTTGCTGCCATATGGCCGCGTATTGCGGCCATTGTGCCCAGAGTTCACCGGTGTGTTCCCCCCGGTTTAGGGCATGGTTGAAGCGGCGCAGCCACTGACCGGCCGACGCTGGCAAGGGGGAGAGGTAGTGGTCGAGAAAACCGTCCAGCTTGACCATGTGGGCATCCTCTTCCTGCTGGTAGATGTGCCAGAGGAAGGGGCGCCCCGCCCACTGGGCCCGCACGAAGGAGTCCTCCCCGCGCACCAGGTTGAGATCGCAGCTCCACAGCAGGCGATCGTAACCCCTCTGATCGGTCATCGGCAGCAGCTTGATGGTGAGGTTGCCCGCCTGGAGCAGATCTCCGGCCCGGGCACCGGGAATGGCCTCTGCCAGCCCTGCACCGATGAGCACGTCGTCGAGGGAGCGCCCCAGCGGCAGCAGCAGGGTGACGGGGGTGACGCTCTGGCGCCAGCCCTCGACCAGGCTCCTGAGCGCCTCGCTCTCGTAGGTAAAGAGGCTGACCCGCAGCTCGTCTTCTCGTTGGGGTGGCAGGCCGAGGCTGGCCCAGTAGGCAGTCAGTCCCGCTTCATCCTGCTGCCAGCGCTCGCGCTCGACGATGAGGCCGTGCTCGCACAAGAGGCCGCCGGTTCTGGCGGTGAAACCCGGGAAGAAGAAGTACTTGTCGAGGCGCCGGCTGCCGACCTGCTGGGGCGAGGTGAGGCCATGGCAATCCTCGACCCAGCTCTCGGCCGAGAGGTATTCGAGGTTGATCCAGCAGGGGGGCGTGGTCTGCTCGGTCATGCGTTCGATAAAGGGGGCGGGCAGCTCGCAGGCAAACGCCTCGATGACGACCCTGGCCGGGGTCATGTCGGCGGGGAGGCGCTCGTGCCAGTGCTGGACATAGATGCCATCGACCCACTGACCGTCCTGTGCGGGGTCGAGCGCCGGGCAGATGCGGGCGAAGCTAGCCAGATCGTCCACCCAGAGCCGCACCTGCACCTCACTCTTCTGCGCCGGGAGCGCGCCTTCCTGTTTGAGCTGGCGGGCGAGTCGCCAGGTGACGCCGATGTCACCGAAGTTGTCGACGACGCAGCAGAAGATGTCCCAGTCGAAGGGGGGGAGAGGGCTTGTCATGGCGCGGGATCCCAGATGCAAAAAAGCCGGTGCGCAGGGTAGCACACCGGTTGGTCGGCTTCTAACCGTCAGCGCGTGACGGGGTCTGTGGCAGGTTACTCCTTGCCGTAGACGTTGTTCTCCTGCTCGCGCACCCGGATGAAGGTGGTGCGTTTGGTGAGCTCTTTCAGCTGGCTGGCCCCCACATAGGTGCAGGTGGATCGCACCCCGCCCAGGATGTCGCGCACCGTGTTCTCCACCGGGCCGCGGTAGGGCAGCAGCACGGTTTTGCCTTCGGAGGCGCGATACTCGGCGACGCCGCCGGCGTGCTTGTCCATGGCGCTGGCCGAGCTCATGCCGTAGAACTTCATGAAGGGCTCGCCATCGACCTCGACGATTTCACCGCCGCACTCTTCGTGAGCGGCCAGCATGCCCCCCAGCATCACGAAGTCGGCGCCGCCGCCGAACGCCTTGGCCACATCCCCCGGGCAGGTGCAGCCGCCGTCGCCGACGATCTGGCCACCCAGGCCGTGGGCCGCATCGGCACACTCGATGATGGCGGAGAGCTGCGGGTAGCCGACCCCGGTCTTGACCCGGGTGGTGCAGACCGAGCCCGGGCCTATGCCCACCTTGACGATGTCGGCGCCGGAGAGGATCAGCTCCTCCACCATCTCGCCGGTCACCACGTTGCCTGCCAGGATGACGTGGTTCGGGCAGGCCTCGCGGATCTTGCGCAGAAACTCGACGAAGTGCTGGGAGTAGCCGTTGGCCACGTCCACGCAGATGAAGCGCAGGGCGCTGGACATCGCGAGGATCTGGCGGGTCTTGGTGAAGTCCTCCTCCGAGGTGCCGGTGGAGACCATTACGTGGCCCAGCAGGGCCGGGTCGGTCTCATTGACGAAGGTTTGCCACTGCGCAAGGCTGTAGTGCTTGTGCACCGCCGTCATCATCTCGAAGCTGGCCAGGGTACGCGCCATGGCGAAGCTGCCGACGGTATCCATGTTGGCGGCGATGACGGGCACGCCCTGCCATCGGGTCTGGGTGTGCTTGAAGGTGAACTGGCGGGTCAGGCTGACTTGGGAACGGCTCTTGAGAGTAGAGCGCTTGGGGCGAAACAGGACATCCTTGAAACCGAGCTTCAAGTCTTCTTCGATACGCATTGCGAATTCCTTATTGAGCCTTGTGTGAGAGGTCACTTTGCAGTGGCAACTTTTCGGCAGGCGCAAAAAAACCGGTGGTTTTCAGGCCCTCCGGTTTACAGCAGTGTAGGCAAAAATCCCGTCAGAACAAGACTGATAATTCACGCACCGCTGTGGTAGCCTTTGGCGTCACAACCTGAGGATGGCCGCCAGCGTCATCCAGCACCCTGTTCTCCCCTCGTTTTCCTGCTGCATTCCCCACTCACGCGCCGTGCCCGGCATGGATTGTCGCCTGTTGGCACCGCGTCCAGAGCCAGCTCCCCTGCGCGCCAGAATCCGGTTGACCCGGCAGTTGGCTGTGATACATCTGGGCGCAAGACTGACAAGGCGAGAGAGCATGATGGGCAAGAGAATGGTGGCGGCGGCCATGATGTGGGCGCTGTGCGGCAGCGCGATGGCGGCCCAGACCAGCTATGGCTGGATCGAGAAGGGGGTGCTGATGCCCTACGGGGTGGCGGTCAAGATGAAGCTCGATACCGGTGCCCTCACTTCGTCGCTGGATGCCCGCGACCTGAAGCATTTCAAGAAGGATGGCAAGCCCTGGGTGCGCTTCAACCTGGTGCTGACCGATGCCAATACCGACAAGGTGGTGCGCCGGAGCGTGGAGCGACCTGTGGAGCGCAGCGTGACGGTGCGCGGGGCGGGCGGCATGGAGCAGCGCCCGACGGTGACCATGTCCGTCTGCGTCGGGGACCAGGTCTACAAGGAGTGGTTCACCCTGCGGGATCGCAGCAAGATGATCTACCCGGTGCTGCTGGGGCGCCGTCTGCTGGCGGAGCTGGGACCGGTGGATTCGAGCCGGACCTTCACGGTACAGCCCACCTGCGACTAGGGTGGTGCAGCCATGAAAAACGGGGGCCTGGCCCCCGTTTTTCATGGCGTGCGCAAAGGCTGACCCCTCATGCCTGGCGCGAGGTGGGCAGCAGCACGCTCACTTCGAGCCCCCCTTCGGGCCGGTTGTGGATGTCGAGATCCGCTCCGTGAAGCTGGGCGATGCGCGAGACGATAGCCATGCCAAGGCCCACGCCATCCCCCTGCTGGGGATTGACCCGGAAGAAGCGCTCGCACAACCGGGAGAGGGCGGCGGTGGGGATGCCGGGGCCGTTGTCCCGCACATCCACCCGGATCCGGTTGCCCACCTGGCTCACCACCACGGCGACCTCGCCGCCCACCTGGGTGTAGCGCAGCGCATTGTCGATGAGGTTGCCGAACATCAGCTCCAGCAACATCGCCTGTCCCATTACCTGCACCTGTTCGGCGCCCTCCAGGGACAGCTGCTGATCCTTTTTCAGGGCGATGGGGGCCAGGGTCGCCAGGGTGCCCTGCAACAGGGGGAACAGGGGGAGGGCGGTGAGGGCCGGGCTCTGCTGGTTGTCGATGCGGGCCTGGGTCAGCAACTGGCGGATCAGCCGATCGCTGCGATCGAGGGCCAAGAGCATCTTGCGCAGGGCCTGCTCCCGGCTCTGATCATCCTCGGCTGTCATGGCGTTCTCGCTGTGGATGCGCAGCACCGCGAGGGGGGTGCGCAGCTCGTGGGCGGCCTCGTTGGTGAACTGTTTCTCCCGATCCAGAGTGTCAGCGAGGGCGTGCATCAGCCGGTTGATCTCCCCCACCAGCGGCGTCAGCTCCTCGGCCTTGATGGCGAGATTGAGGGGGCTCAGGTTGGCGGGATGACGCTCGCCGATGGCTTGCGCCAGCTGGTGCAGCGGTGACAGCCCCCGGGTGATCAGCCACCACAGCAGACCGAGCAGGAAGGGCAGGGTGATGAAGAGGGGCAGCATGGTGAGGGTGGCCATCTTGCTGGCCAGCTCGCTGCGTTCGTCATCCCGCTCCGCCACGATGAGCCAGGTCTGTTCACCTTCGTTGTAGAGGGTAAAGGTGCGCCACTCGTGGTGATCCTTGGTCTCGCTGTTGAAGCCCCGCTCCAGGGTGGTCAACGGTTGGGCCGGGGCATTGGGCGAGCGCAGCAGCACGGCGCCCTGCTCGCTCAGCAACTGGAAGTAGAGGTTGTGCTCGAATTCATGGCCATAGGGGGTGAACTCGTTGTCCTGGCCGAACTGGAAGAAGCCGCCCTTCTCGATGTGGGGCGTCTCGGGGACGGCCTGCACCCACTCCTGGTACACGGTGCCGTTGCGCGGCAGCTCGCCGCTCTGCTTGAGATAGCGGCTGAGCAACTGGTTGGTGATGCGGCCGGACTGGGCGAGACGGGCATCAAACAGCTCTTCCATTTCGTGGTTGGCCTGCAGGTAGCCGATAAGGCCGCTGATGGCGAGGCTGAGGCTGACCAGGGCCAGGATGCCGGAGAGCAGGAAACGGCGGATGGAACGGACACGGCTCATGGGGCGGAGGCTCCTCTTGCGCCCTGGACGTCGAGCTGGGGCACGATGTAACCGACGCCGCGAATGTTGCGGATGAGCTCGGGGAAGAATTTCTTGCGCAGGTGGTGAATGTGCACCTCCACCGCGTTGCTCTCTGCCCCCTCGTCCCAGCCGTAGAGGCTCTGTTGCAGTTGATCCCGGCTCAATACCCGGCCGCTCTGGGTGATGAGCTCCTGCAACAGCTTGTACTCGTGGGGGGTGAGCTTGACCGGCTCGCCCCGATAGGTGACCTGTTGTGACGCGGGGAAGAGCTGCAGCTCCCCGTACTCCAGCACCGCCTGGGCCTGCCCCTTGCTGCGCCGCACCAGGGCGCGCAGCCGGGCGTTGAGCTCCTGCAGGGCGAAGGGTTTGACCATGTAGTCGTCGGAGCCTGCATCCAGCCCCAGTACCCGGTCGTCCAGGGCATCACGGGCGGTCAGGATGAGCACGGGCAGGGTCTGCCCTTCCCGGCGCAACTTGCGCAGCAGGCTGATGCCGTCGATGTCCGGCAGGTTGAGATCCAGGACAAGGGCGGCAAACTCCTCGCTCTTGAGCGCCGAGAGGGCCGGCATCCCCTGCTGGAGCCAGTCCACCGTGTAGCCGCTGCTGCGCAGGGCATCCACCATGCCGTCTCCCAGCATCACATCATCTTCCACCAACAGGATCCGCATTGTTCTCTCCCTCAAACGACACTGCCCACCAGTATGCTAGCTGGTGGGCAGAGTTGAAATAGCGCACTGTGCTGCTTGTGTTTACAGCTTGGCGAGACGCTCGCGGATCTCCTTTCTGCGGCCCTCGTCCGCCACCTCGCGGCCAGGGCGCGCCGGGGCGGCCAGGGCCTTGTCCAGATAGACCTTCGCCTGTGCCTTGTCACCCTGATCCAGCAGGAAGTCGCCGTAGAAGAAGTTGGGGTCGATGCCGGTGGGATTGATGGCCAGCGCCTGCTTGAGCAGCTTCTCCGCCTTCTCGTCGTCTCCAAAGCCCACCGGCCAGCCCGGCACCTGGTAGTAGAGGGAGCCCAGGCTGGTGTAGGCCGAGCCTTCCAGCGCCTTGGGATCCTGCTTGATGGCGATCTCGAGCTTGGCCTTGGCCTCCTTTACCAGGCTCAGGGCGCCGAGGCCACCCTTGGCCCCCGCCCAGGTGCTCTTGACGATGGCGGACCAGATCAGCAGATCGGTGCGAAATGCCTCCTTGGCGCTCGCCTCATCGGCCTTGGCACTCAGGCTCTCCAGGCAGCTCTCCTTGGCTTTTCCGGTCTGCTGGTACTGGCAGTGGGCCCACTCCTGCTGAATGGTGGGCAGGGCATCGGCGGCCTGGGCCAGACCGCTTGCCAGCAGGCCTCCCAGGGCGAGCAACAGGGGGCCGTGACCAAATCGGGGACGGAAAGTGGCGTGCTTCATCTCAATGTTCCTTCTCGTTTGTCGCACAGGCGGGATCGCTCCTGTGATCGGGGGCTGGGGAGGCGGTGCGGCGGGCGTGGCGCTCGATGATCGGGCGCTGCTTGGCCAGGGCCATGTCCACCAAGGCGGGCAGCAGGCCGTTGAGCCGCACAAAGAGCTTTTCCGGCCAGCCGAGCCAGCGGCGGCGTGTCTCGTTGCACAGGGCGATGACGGCCTCCTCGGCCACGTCCTGTGGGCTGTCGGTCCGGGTGCCGAGCTCGGCATTCATGGCATAGGCCGCCTCGGAGTTGAGCAGGGTGCGGGTGGCGCGGGGGGCAAAGTGCAGCACCTTGATGCCGGTTCCCTCCAGCTCCCTCCCCAGAGACTCGCTGAAGCCGCGCATGGCGAACTTGCTGGCGCAATAGACGCTGTAGCCGGCAAAACCGATGGCCCCGAGGCTGGAGCCGATGTTCATGATGATGGCGGGCTTGCGCAGCCGGGGCAGCAGGGCTCGGGTGAGCTGGATGGGCGCCTCGACGTTGAGCAGCAACTGGCGTGTCACCTGCTCGCTGCTCTGATCTTCCAGCCAGGCGAACTGGTTGCAGCCCGCACTGTTGATGAGCACGTCCAGCCCCTCGTCCAGGGCCGGATGTTGCAGCAGCTGCGCCCGCTCATGGGGAGAGCCAAGATCGGCCGTCACCGTCTGGTGGCGATCCGGATGAGGCAGCTCCCGGCGCAGGCGCTCCAGGGCGCTGGCCCGACGACCGTGCAGCAGCAGATGGGCACCCTGGGCCGCCAGTTCATGGGCCAGGGCTTCACCAATGCCGCCACTGGCGCCAGTCAGCAGTATGCGTTTGCCTTCAAGCTTCATTGGCAGGATCCCGTGAGCTGATAGAGCATGTCGCCATAGAGGCGGTAGACCACCTTGGCGGCGTGAATGATGGCGGCCTGATCGGCGGGGTTCTCCACCCGGTCCATCAGGGACTCGAAGAATTTGAGGTGCTCCTGATCCAGGGCACCGTGGGAGCTCAGGTAACTCATGGCCTGGGGGGGCAGGCCGAGGCCGCTCTTGAGCTGGTCGGCAATGGTCAGGGCGATGGCGACGCTGGTGCCTTCCAGCACCTGCACCATGCCGAAGAAGCCCATGGGATTGCCGCGCTGGATCTGGTCGTAGAGGAAGGCCACCATCAGCTCGATGGGCAGGCCCGGCTGGCCGTGGCGTACCGCCTCGGCATCACCGCCGCAGGCACGGATGTCGTTCAGGATCCACTCCTGATGGCCGTACTCCTCGTCAATGTACTCCCTGATGGCGCCACGCACCCATTCGTACTCCTGCCCCAGTTTGCCGCCGGTGGCCATCAGGAGCGGCACCGTGTGGCGCACGTGGTAGTAGGCCTGTGCCAGGAAGGCGAGGTAGGTGTCACGGCTGATGTCGCCGCGGCGGCAGGCCTCGATGATGGGGGCGTTGAACAGGCGTTCGCGCTCGCAGGCGGTGGCTTGTTGCAGGGTCTGGTAGAAGCTCATGAGGTCTCTCCTGTGAGGCATTGGCTGATCTGCCGGGAAAAATGGTGATAAATCTCGTTGCGACGGGGGCGCCCGTTGGCCGTCAGGAGGCCAGGGAGCTGATCCAGGGCGACCGGCAACCAGTGATGGATGCGGGCGTAATCGGGCAACTGCTGGTTGAGCCGGGCAATCTGCTCTGGCAATTGGGACTGGCTGCCCGGCAGCGGCTGGATAAGGGCCACGTTGGCGGGCTGACCATCACCGAAGATGACGATGCGGGCGATGGCCGGGCAGAGCTGGGCCTGGGCTTCCACCCACTCCGGGGAGAAGTTGCGGCCAAAGGCGGTGATCTGCACGTTCTTCTTGCGCCCCGTGATATGGAGATAGCCCTCCTCGTCGATCCGACCCAGATCCCCTGTGGCGATCTGGCTGCCCGTCTCGCCCTCTTCCCCCAGGTAGCCCAGCATGGCGCTGCCGCTGACCATGACTTCGCCGTCTGCGGCGATCGTCACCTGGCAGTGGGGCAGGGGCAGGCCGACGCTGCCGGGACGATCCCCGTGGGGGCCGTTCAGGGCGACCACGGAGCCGCATTCGGAGAGACCGTATCCCTCGTAGACCGGCAGCCCCGCCGCACGGGCGTGAGCGATGAGTTCGGGGGCGACCTTGCCGCCGCCCACGGCGACGAAGCGCAGGGTGCCGAGCTGTGTCGCCAGGGCAGGGGTATTGAGGCACAGGGCCAGCAGCAGGCGCAGCAACTCGGGTACTAGCACCAGGCTGTGGCTGGGCCAGCGCAGCAGTGCCTGGGCCAGGGCCGCAGGATCCAGCTTGCTGGAGCCCGAGAAGCCGAGTTCCCCCAGGGAAGGGATGCGGCTGCAGGCGCCGGTCAGCAGCGGTACATACAAGCCGGTCAGGTTCTCCAGCAAGGTGGTGAGGGGCAGCAGGGTCAGGTGTTTCTCAACCCGGGCAGGGGCCACCCGCAGGGCAAGGGATCCGCAGACCGCCGTCATCTGTTCCAGCGACAGGCAGACGCCCTTGGGTTGCCCCGTGGTGCCCGAGGTATAGGTGATCTTGGCGGTGCCCGCAGGCAGCTCGGGGAGGCGTGCCGGGATGCGGCGCCACAGGGGCACGGCCTGCTCATCGGGCCTGCCTGCCATGAGCACGAGGGGTGAGGCGGCTTGCCACCCCTGGTGCTCCGGGCCGACCAGGGCGTCTGCTCCGCTGCTTTCCAGCAGCCACGTCTGCTGCGCCGGACTGAAGAAGTGGGGAACCGGGATGACCACGATGCCGGCCCAGGTGCAGGCGAGATCGATCAGCGCCCAGGGCAGGCCGTTGTCGAGTTGCAGGGCCAGGCGGCGGATGCCGGCCCCTTGCAGCACGCCAGCCAGTTGCTGGATCTGCTGCCACAGGCTCTGGTAATCCAGCTCACCCTGGCTGCCTAGCAGCGCAGGCTGGCGCGGGGTCTGGCTGGCATGGTGGGCGATGGTGTCGAACAGCGTCATTGCGCGCACCTCCTGTCGATGTCGGCATGGTTAAAAAGGCGGGGCATGGGCCCCAGCAGGTTGAGCAGCAGGCTGCTCTGTGCGAGCACCTCGCGCCCCTGGTTGATGTCGCCTGCCATCACCTTGGGCTGGCAGCGGTAGTATTCGCCCCAGGCGCTGGCATCCTCTCCCACCTGATGGGCCTCTGCGAGTGCCAGCTCCACCGGGTTGAGACGCAGGCGGGTAAAGCTGTTGCGCAGCTTGGCGGTGCCGGTGAACACCACGTAGTCCAGGGCGTTGTCACACAGCAGACGGCACAGCGCGGCAAACATCAGGCGGGCGTGACCCGGTTCGCTGCAGGCAAGATTGCCCACTTCGATGATGCGGTGGCGGGCCGGACGGACCCCGAGGCGGGTCTCGATGGCGGCCTCGACAGGCTGCTCCAGATATTGCTCCAGATAGAGCGGTTGCTCGTGCTCGCCATGGCAGGCCTGGTTGAGGCCGCAGGCACCGACCAGCACGCCATCTGCCCGGTAGAGCCCGAGCAGGCAGGGCTGGAAATGGGGAATGCGGGCGTTGAACTCGAGGGTATAGGCGGCCTGGATATAGGTTTGCAGCGCCATGACCTGCTGCGGGGATTCGGCCAGGATCAACCGGTAGGGGGCTTGGATCTCGATGGTCATGGTTGGCTCCTTCTCTTGCGATGGGATGAGAGTAAAAGGGCAAACTTAAGAAACCCTTAAGGCGCAAAAAAAGACGAAAAAAACTGGCGGGGGGTGAACGGGGGTCGATGGGGGCACCAGACAAAACAGTTGCCAGCAGCGGGCGTGGCAGGCAATCTGCCCCGCTGTCGCCACCCGAGGAGCTGCCATGTCATCCCCTGTTCACTGTCCCCTGTGTCTCTCCCCTCGGCACCATGCCCTGCCGGTGGCGGGCAAGGGCTATTACCGCTGCCTGGCGTGCGAGCTGGTCTGGATGGACGAGGCGGACCACCTGGACGAGGGGGCCGAGAAGGCGGTCTATGACGGGCACGACAACCGGGTGGACGATCCCCGCTACCGGGCCTTTCTGATGCGTGCCTTTGGCGAGGTGCTGGCCCGGGTGTCGCCTCCTGCCAGCGGCCTCGATTTTGGCTGCGGCCCGGGCCCGGCGCTGGTCGCCATGGGGCGGGAGGCGGGCTTCGAGATGGCGGGCTACGACAAGTTCTATGCCGACGACCCCGAGTGCCTGACAAGGCAATACGACTTCATCACCAGCACCGAGGTGATAGAGCACATCGCCACCCCCCGCGCCGTGCTGGACACGCTCTGGGGCTGCCTCAAGCCCGGCGGGGTGCTGGTGTTGCAGACCCAGCGGGTGCTGGGGGACGAGCGCTTCAAGACCTGGCGCTATCGCCACGATCCCACCCACATCGTCTTCTTCGCCGAGGCCTCGTTCCGTGCCCTGGCGGTCCGCTGGCAAGCAGCGGTCGAGTTTCCTCATGCGGATGTGGCGGTGTTCACCAAACCCTGAGCCGGGCGTTTTCATTTGGCCATGAGTTGGGCATGCTGGTGGCCTGATACCCAGGAACGGATGCCCCTATCTCCATGTCGATCCCCCACCTCTCATTGCAAGACGCTCGCCACCTGCAACTGGCGGCCCAGGGGCTGCTGACCCCGCGCCGCGCCAGAGCAACCCCCGCCGACCTGCTCGCCTGCATTCGCCGCATGGCGTTGCTGCAGATAGACACCATCTCCGTGGTGGCCCGCAGCCCCTATCTGGTGCTGTTCAGCCGTCTCGGCCACTACGATCCGCGCTGGCTGGAACAACTGCTGGCCGATGGTGACCTCTTCGAATACTGGGCCCACGAGGCCTGTTTCGTCCCCCGGGAAGATTACCGGCTGCTGCGCCATCGCATGCTGGATCCCGCCGCCATGGGCTGGAAGTTCTCCGCCCAGTGGCTCAAGACCCACGGCGGCGAGATAGCGCAGATAGTGGAGCGCATTCGCCAGGATGGCCCGGTGCGGGCGGCAGACTTCGAGCGCAAGGGGGACAAGGGCAACGGCTGGTGGGACTGGAAGCCGGAGAAGCGCCACCTGGAGGTGCTGTTTACCGCAGGCCAGCTGATGGTGCGCGAACGGCGCAATTTCCAGCGGGTCTACGATCTCGCCGAGCGGGTCATGCCGGAGTGGAATGACGAGCGGGATCTGCCGAGTCCTGATCTCGCCCGGCGGGACATGGTGCGAGCCAGTTGCCGGGCGCTGGGGCTGGTCAAGACCGGCTGGGTGGCGGATTACTATCGCCTTAAACGGGGGAAATACGACGCCCTGCTCCACCAGCTGGCGGATGAGGGGGAGCTGTTGCCGGTACGAGTGGAGGGGTGGCAGCACGGAGCCTTCGTTCACGCCTCCCTGGACGATGAGCTGGTCCGGGCCCAGGCGGGCACCCTCAAGGCGAGCCACACCGCCGTGCTCTCGCCCTTTGACCCGCTGGTGTGGGATCGCAAGCGGGCCAGCGAGTTGTTTGGCTTTGACTATCGCATCGAGTGCTATACCCCGGCCCCCAAGCGCCAGTACGGTTATTTCGTGCTGCCGTTGCTGCATCGCGGCAAGCTGGTGGGCAGGATGGACGCCAAGGCCCATCGCAAGGAGGGGGTGTTTGAGGTCAAGAGCCTCTATCTGGAGCAAGGGGTCAGGATCACCCAGAGCCTGGCCCAGGATCTGGGCAAGGCCATCCAGAAGCTGGCGGAGTGGCACCAGACCCCGCTGCTGCGTTATGGCAACGTTCCTGCTCCCTTGCTGGCTCAATGGCAGGAGGTGGCATGCTGAGGAAGGACGCCTACCCTCGCATCAAGCCGGGCAGCACCAGCGTAACGGCCGCGGTGATGCGCTCGCGGATGTCGCTGCCCGGCGCCAGCAAGCCGAGCGCCATCTGGCGCAGGGGCTCCGCCATGGTCATCGCCAGCAGCAGATCGCTGGTCTGGGCGGCGTCCAGCTCCCGCAGCCAGCCCAGTTGTTGCTGGCGCTGCAACCACGCCGCCAGCGTCGCCCTGCCGCGGGCAATGCCGTTCTCCTGATAGGCCGCCAGCAGGGCATCCCGCCCCGCGAACTCATGCTGCAGCAGCCGGAACATGCCCACCGCCGGTGCGCTCAGCACCTGTCCCGCTATGGCCTGCAAGCCCTGCTCCAGCATCTCCCCCAGCGCGCCTGGGTGGGCGGCATCCTGCTCGAAGGCCGGTTGAAAGGCATCGGTCCAGCTGCGCACCGCCTGCGCCACCAGCTCGTCACGGTTGGCGGCGAAGCGGTAGAGGGTCTTCTTGGCGACCCCCGCCTCTTTGGCCACCGCATCCACGGTCGCGGCGCCGTAACCCCCCTTGAGCAACAAGGTCAGCGTCGCTTCGGCAAGGGCGGCGCGAAGGTCGGCTTCCGGGGTGACCGGACGGCCTCGTGAGCGTGTTTCTTCATCGTTCGGGTGCGACATATGGGCTCCTGGAAAGCATTGACAGACCCAGCATACAGGCATAGCGTAATTTAAGAAACGAACTTCGTTTCCTAAATTTATGGGAGTCATATCATGCATCCTTCTGCCCTGTTTGCCCCTTGGGGCGTCAATGACATCAACGAGTTGCTCAGCCCGCAACCCCTTCGCCTGGAAATGGGTCTGACCCGCAGCACCGACGGCCTGCTGACGGTCGCCATCCGCACCGATCTGCACGGCTGCAAGGGGCGCATGCTGGATTGGTGGTTCACCTTCTTCGAGACGACCCAGCACATCAGGTGGTGGCACCCCCACGATCATGTCGAGCACCGGGGCTGGGATCATCACTGGAAAAAAGGGGAGCGCTTCGTGGGAGCCAGCATAGAGGCTGTGGAGTGGCTTGCCGAGCTGCCGCCGGTGGCAGCTCGCCTCAAGTTCCACGGCGCCGAAGAGGTGTTCGCCCCGCAATCGCTACAGGAGGCGCGGGAGACGCAGGCTCTCTCTGCCGCCATCTGCGCCCGTATCGGCTTTGGCGACGAGGTAGCTCTGGATGGCAATGGTGCGCCGCTGGATGGCGAGATGCTGCACCTGGCGCGCGATACCCCATACGGCTGTGTGCTGCGCAGCCGCTTCCTGCTGGGCAAAGCCTGCGCCAACCCGTTTGACGAGGTGCCGGACGAGGTAGGTTTCAACCTGATGCGCCACTGCTACAGCGAATTCAGCTATCTGGCGCAGTTTCTGCCGTCGCTCTACTACGCGGAAAACGGTCGTGAACCGGCGCCGACGCTCTGGTGACGGGGCTGACAGTTGGCGCTGAATGTGGCTGAGTGCCTTGACACATCCAGTGGGAATGCCGGCTATCGGGCTGTGGCGTGAGCCGCGGAAGATGGTCATAAAAAAACCGGGCACTGGGCCCGGTTTGTTATGCAGTCAGGATGTGCTTACTGGAGCACCAGCACCATCAGCAGACCGACGGTGATGGCGGACACCAGGAAGGCGAAGCCATAGAACACATAGTGGTGCAGCTTGGTGGTGTGGATCCCCAGATCATGCAGGCCGTGGTAGATGCGGTGCATGCCGTGCCAGACGGGCAGGGCGATGATCACCAGCAGGATGCAGGCACCCCACCAGGAGCTGGCGAATGCCAGCACGCGCTCGTAGCTCATGGTCTCCACGTCCATGATGCCCATGGGCACCAGCAGACCTGTGATGAGGACAATGACCGGCAGCAGCATGGCAACCACCATGCCACCCGCACCAAACAGACCCCAGTAAATTGGCTCGTCAGAACGTCTCATATTTTTTCCTCAAATCATGATTGAGTGATCGTGGCCAACGTTTCTGAGTGAGAGCCCGGTACCAAACAGACACCAATAACCGGGTTCGTCAGAACGTCTCATTGTTTTCCCCTCAGGCCACGATGATCAGGACAAGCAGGGATACCGCCGCCAGCGCCACATACTGGGCGATGACGATCGGCTTCTCCGGCACCAGGTCTTCGCCACGGAAGATGCGCATGGCTTTCGGGGCCAGGGCGAACCAGGTCTTGGCGTGGAACAGGCAGGCTGCCAGGGCGATGACGTGGAACAGGATGGCAATGGGGCTCTGCAGGGATTCCAGCCAGCCATTGAATGCCTCCTGACCCTGTACCAGCCGCAGCAGACCCCACATCAGCACGACGGCGTAGATGGAGACGAAGATGCTGGTGCCTTCGCGGATCATGTAACCGGTGTAGAAGGCATTCTTCAGCCACCAGTCTTTTTTCATCTCGCGCACGTAAGGCTTACGTTTGCTCTCAGTGTTGTTCATGGTCTCACTCCTGGTCTCAATCCGGCTTGAACATGGCGATCATGTAGTCCTTGGCGCTCTCGACCTTGCCAAGCTGGATGGCGGCGGCCGGATCCACGCCTTTCGGGCACACTTCGGAGCAGTAGCCCACGAAGGTACAGCCCCAGACGCCCTCGTCCTGGCTGATGATCTTCATCCGCTCCCTGGACGCGCTGTCGCGATTGTCGGCGTTGTAGCGATAGGCCAGTGCCAGGGCCGCCGGACCGGTGAACTTCTTGTTGATGCCATATTGCGGGCAGGCCGCGTAGCACAGACCGCAGTTGATGCACATGGAGAACTGGTGATACTTCGCCATGTCAGCTGGGGTCTGGGTGTACTCGCCATCGCACAGGTTGCGCGGCTCGGACGGGATGATGTAGGGCTTGATGCTCTCCAGCTTCTCGATGAAGTCGGACATGTCGACCACCAGATCGCGCTCGATGGGGAAGTTGTTGAGCGGTTCGATAGTCATCTTGCCCGGCAGGTAATCCCGCAGGAAGGTCTTGCAACCGAGTTTCGGAATGCCGTTGACCATCATGCCGCAGGAGCCGCAGATCGCCATCCGGCAGGACCAGCGGAAGCTCAAGGTGGAGTCCAGATGATCCTTGATGTATTGCAGCGCATCCAGCAGGGACATCTCTTTGAGGTAGGGCACCTGGAAGGTCTGCATCCAGGGCTCGTTATCCTGCTCGGGACGGTAGCGCAGGATTTCAATTTCGATCATCTCAGCCATTCTTCTTAGCCTCGTCTTGTTTCTCACCCTCGGAACCGTACACGCGCTTGGCCGGTTGGGATTTAGTGATCTTCACATCGGAATAGTCGATGGTCGGGGCCCCTTCGCCGTTGTAGAAGGAGAGAGTGTGCTTGAGGAAGTTGACGTCATCGCGCTCCTCGTAACCGTCCAGACGCTGGTGGGAACCGCGGGACTCTTTGCGGTTGATGGCGGAGTGCGCCATGGCTTCCGCCACGTCCAGCATGTAGCCCAGCTCGATGGCGTACAGCAGGTCGGTGTTGAAGACCGAGGACTTGTCGTTGATCTTGATCTTCTTGTAACGGGCTTTCAGCTCGTTGATCTTGTCGATGGTGCCCTGCATCAGCTCTTCGGTACGGTAGATACCGACACCGGCTTCCATGGACATGCCCAGTTCGTTGCGGATATCCGCCGGGTTTTCGGTGCCGTCGATGTCCAGCAGGGAGAGGTGCTGCTTGATGAGCGCCTCGGCCTTGGCGACCAGCGCCTGGGTGTTGCCGTGTTGCTGGGTGGCGGCAAACTCGGCTGCCTGCTCACCGGCCACCTTGCCGAAGACCACGATCTCGGACAGGGAGTTGGAACCCAGACGGTTGGCGCCGTGCAGACCGACGGAGGCACATTCGCCAGCGGCATAGAGACCGGCCAGACGAGTGGCGCACTTGCCGTCGGTTTCGATGCCACCCATGGTGTAGTGGGCGGTCGGACGTACCGGAATCGGCTCTTTTACCGGATCCACACCCACATAGGCCTTGGCCAGTTCGCAGATGAAGGGCAGACGCTCTTTCAGGTACTTCTCGCCAAGGTGGCGCAGGTCGAGGTGAACCACGTCGCCCATGGGGCCCTGGATCACGCGGCCTTTTTGCTGCTCCTGCCAGAAGGCCTGGGAGAGACGGTCGCGCGGACCCAGCTCCATGTGCTTGTTCTTTGGCTGGCCGACCGGAGTTTCCGGGCCCAGACCGTAATCTTGCAGGTAGCGATAGCCATCCTTGTTGAGCAGGATGCCACCCTCACCACGACAACCTTCGGTCATCAGGATGCCGGTGCCCGGCAGACCGGTCGGGTGATACTGGACGAACTCCATGTCCCGCAGCGGTACGCCGTGGCGGTAGGCCAGGGCCATGCCGTCACCGGTGACGATGCCGCCGTTGGTGTTGTAGCGATAGACACGACCTGCGCCGCCGGTGGCCAGCACCACGGACTTGGCCTGGATGAAGCGGGTGATGCCGTTCTGGATGTCAAAGGTGACGACACCCTGGACGCGGCCATCTTCCACGATGAGATCCAGACAGAAGTGCTCGTCGAAGCGCTTGATGGTCGGGTACTTGATGGAGGTTTGGAACAGGGTGTGCAGGATGTGGAAGCCGGACTTGTCGGCGGCGAACCAGGTGCGGGGGATCTTCATCCCGCCGAAACGGCGCACGTTGGCCTTGCCGTCCGGTTTGCGGCTCCAGGGGCAACCCCAGTGCTCCAGCTGGATCATCTCGTTGGTGGCGTTGTTGACGAAGTACTCGACTACGTCCTGCTCACACAGCCAGTCACCACCGGAGACGGTGTCGTTGAAGTGGTTTTCCAGGGAATCGTCATCACGGACGACGCCTGCGGCGCCACCTTCGGCGGCCACGGTGTGGCTGCGCATCGGATAGACCTTGGAAATCAGGGCGATTTCCAGCTCCGGGTGGGCTTCTGCAATGGCGATTGCGGCACGCAGGCCACCGCCACCGGCACCGATGATGGCAACATCGGTCTTGATAATATCCACATCTGCCTCCTTAGGGATAGATTTGCTGGGCACGATTTTGCTCTATGAAAAAAATTCAGGCTTGATGCAAGTCAAACTGCTTTGTTTTAGTGCTTGGCAACGGTGATTTTTATTACAACCACCCCATTCCTTGGATGAAAATGCCGTCATTATCGCCATCCATCAGTGATCTGGATCAGCCGTACTCGTTACTCTGGTGATTTTAACTCCAAGATTATACGTAGTTTTCTTTCAAAAAAATGAGAAATGCCTCTCTTTTTGGGTATTGCCCATAAAGTTTTTAAGTTTTTTATCAAAACAGTTTAATGATAACTATTATCACGATGACATATCGAGGTTAGGCATCAAAAAAGTAATGCGAATATAGCCATGACAGACTGGGCCCGTCTCCCACACATGGGCAAAAGGAGATGTCGATCACAGGGTTGAGGGTCTCGAAAGGGGATTATAACCGTTGAAACAAAAAGGGTTTATAAAAAAAAGGGGCCTGAACGGCCCCTTTCTTCCCATGGTCGATCAGATGCGGAACATGCCGACCTGATTATTCAATTCACCTGAAATATTTTTAAGCTGGGCCGACAGATTGCGGGAGCTGTCCGCATCCACTGCCAGCTCGTCCGAGACATCCTTGACCGCCTGAATGTTGCGGCTCACCTCGTCGGTGACGGCACGCTGTTCCTCTGCGGCGCTGGAGATCTGGGTCGCCATGTCGGAGATCTGGTTGATGGAGGTGGTGATCTGCTCCAGCGCCTGGGTCGCATCGTTGGCATCTTCCACGCTGTTCTGGGCCAGCAGCTGACCCTCGTGCATGGTACTGACGGCGCCCTGGGTGTTGCGCTGCAGGGTCTCGATCATGCTGCGGATCTCGACGGTGGAGCTGTGGGTGCGCTGGGAAAGCACCCGCACCTCGTCGGCCACCACGGCAAAGCCGCGTCCCTGCTCGCCAGCCCGGGCGGCCTCGATGGCGGCGTTGAGCGCCAGCAGGTTGGTCTGCTCGGCGATGCCCTGGATGGTGGAGAGGATGGTGTTGATCTCCTGGGCGTTCTTCTCCAGTTCCTGAATGATGCCGGAGGCCTGCTTGACCTGGGTGGCGAGATCCGTGATGGAGCGCTGGTTGCGGGCAATCACCTGCTTGCCGTGCTCGCAACTGCTGGAGGAGCTGCGGGCCGCTTCCGCGGTCTGCTCGGCGTTGCTGGCCACTTCGACGGCGGTGGCGGACATCTCGTGCACTGCGGTCGCAATCTGGGAGATCTCGTTTTGCTGGCGGGCCAGCCCCTGGTTGGATTTCTCCGCCATGTCGTGGGAAGACCTGGCCTGCTGGTTGAGCTGGGTGGAGGAGTTGGAGATGTCCTGCACCATAACGTGGATGCGCTCGATGAAGGTGTTGACGTGCTTGGCGACGGTACCGACCTCGTCTTCACGCTCGATCTTGATGCGACGGGTGAGATCGCCGTTGCCGCGGGAGAGATCGGCAATGGCCTCGCCCAGGGTTTTCAGCGGCGCCAGGGAGCCGTTGATGGCGACATAGGAGAAGCCCGCCACGATGAGGATGGTCAGCAATCCCTGGATGAGGGCGGAGGTGACCATGCGGGAGACGGACTGGTAGGCGACCGCTTCGTCCACCACGATGCCGAAATACCAGTTGGTGTTGGGGATCTCGGTGAGGTCGAACACGCTCGCCTTGCCGCTGATATCCATCTCGGAGATGGTGTTGTCATGGGCCAGCTCGTTGACCTTGGCTGCCGTCAGTTCCGGGGAGATGGCGGTGGCGGGTTTGAGGGTCAGATCCTTGTCCGGATGGGCGATGATGGTGCCGTTGCTGTCCACCAGAATGGCATAGGTGCCTTCCGAGTTCATGGCAAGCACGTCTTTCACCAGACCGTCGATGGAGACGTCACCGGCGATGACGCCGTCGGTGTTGCCGCGACTGAAGGGCTCGGCGATGGTGATGATGAGCTGGCCGGTGGTGATGTCGGCATAGGGGGCCGTGATGGCGAGCTTGCCGGCGGCCATGGCGTCCTTGTACCAGGGGCGCTGGCGCGGATCATAGCCGGCCGGCAGATCGGTCGGCTTGCTCTGGATCATCCGGCCATCCTTGGTGCCCACGTAGACGAGATCGAAGTTGCCCGCATTCATGGACTGGGCCAGGTGGCTGAGGGGCTCGTCTTCCTTGGCGAAGGCTTCCTTGGTGGCGGTGACGAGATTGATGCGGGCGTCGAGCCAGCGGGAGATCCCCTTGACGTTGGCGACCGAGCTGTCGTCGATGAAGCTCCAGATCAGCCGCTGGGTTTCACTGCGCAACTGGGAGGTGTTGTACCAGACCTGCAGGCCGGTGATGACCAGAATGATGGCCCCGATGGAGAGGACCAGCTTGTTCTTGATGGATAGGTTCATGTTTACATCCTTGTGAGCGTCAGTCAGAGATCCATGGTGTTTGTTATTGTTATGAGCCAACTCTGTATCGGCTGGCTATGGACTTTATGTATCCCGGTGCACCGCATTTTTTCAATTCTTTTCACCTCCTTGTGGCCTGCCAGGCCGCGCCGATACTCAGCTGAATCGATCTGGCCGGTTGGTGAAGATGCCATCGACACCCATGCTGGCGAGGGCGCTCCCATCACTCACTTCGTCGACTGTATAGACCAGGATCTTGAGCCCCCGGCGATGGGCATCCGCCACCAGGGTCTCGTCGACGAAATCCACGTCGCAGTTCAGTGACCAGGCCCCCAGCGTTTCGGCGAAGGCGGCGCCGTCGAGGGGCAGGCTGGCCATGAGGGCGCCGATCCTGATTTCCGGTCGCAGTCCCTTGAAGCGTAACAGCTCGGGATGATGAAAGGAGGAAACGATCCAGTGCGCCTGGGTAAAGCCAAGCTCGGCCTCGGCCCGCCTGGTCAGGGCGGCCACCGGCTCGGCGGTGTGGGCGCCCTTGAGCTCGATGTGCAGTTCGCAGCGCCCCGCCACCAGTGCCATCACTTGCCACAGGGTCGGGATCCGCTCCCCGTCCCCCGCATCCAGGCTCGCCAGGTACTCCCGGGATTGCCCGGTCAGCACACCCTGGCCGTTGGTACAGCGCTCGAGCCGCCGGTCGTGGAAGACCCAGAGCTCTCCGTCGGCCCACTGCACGTCCAGCTCGATGGCTTTGGCACCCAGATCCAGCGCCAGGCTCATCGCCTTGAGGGTATTCTCCGGGGCCAGGTCGCTGGCACCGCGATGGGCAATGATCTGCATGATGGCTCCTGTTGTCGTCTTTGGGGGCTTCATCCCCGGCTCATCCGGATGTCGATCTGCTGATGTGGCAGATGCATGCCGACCTGGCCGAGTTTCTCCAGGATCAGGGAATGTACCTCATGTGTAATGGGCATCCGGTGATCCATGTTGTTGACGTAGAGCCGGATCTCGTAGATGAGGGCCGAGTCGGTGAACTCGATGAGGAACACCTCCGGGGCGGGCGTATCCAGCACCAGGGTGGATTCGCGCACGCTCTGCTCCAGCAGTTGCTGTACCTGCTTGGGATTCTGGGTCAGGCCGATGCGAATGCGCAAGCGGACCCGGGTGATGGCATCGGACAGGGACCAGTTGATGAACTGCTCGGTGATGAAGGCCTTGTTGGGGACGATGATCTCCTTCCTGTCCCAGTCCACTATGGTGGTGGCGCGGGTCTTGATCTTGGTGACGGTGCCGGTGAGATCACGGATGGTGACGGTGTCACCCAGGCGGATCGGTTTTTCGAACAGGATGATGAGGCCGGAGACGAAGTTGGCGAAGATCTCCTGCAAGCCGAAGCCCAGCCCCACAGAGAGTGCCGCCACCAGCCACTGGGTCTTGGACCAGTCGATGCCGAGCATGGAGAAGCCGGTGAGAGCGCCAATCAGCAGTACCAGGTACTTGCTCACCGTGGTGAGGGCGAAGCCGGTGCCTGGGGAGAGGCTCAGGTGCTGGAGCAGGGTGAGCTCCATCAACCCTGGCAGGTTGCGGGCGGTGACCACCGTCAGGATGAAGGCGAAGACGGTTAGCATCAGATCCTGCAGGGTGATGGCGGAGAGCTGCTCGATGCCGGCCACCTTGCTGCTCACCTGCCACACCTCGATGCTGCTGAGGAAGCTGAATGCCGAGTTGAGATCCGACCATTGCACCACCACCAGCATGGTGAAGCCCAGCATCAGCAGGGTGCGCACCAGGCCGAGGGACTGGGCGCTGATGGTATCCAGATCCAGCTCGGGCTCCTCCACCACATCGGGGATCTCGGAGCTGAGATCGTCCTCTTCCCGCTCCCGCTGCGCCAGGATCTCGGCCCGCTTCTGCTTGGCGCGATCGAAGGCGAGTCGGCGGCGCTGGATCAGCATCCAGCGGTGGGCCAGATAGTAGACGAGCAGGCAGCCGAGCCCCGCCAGCAGGCTCAGCTCCAGCTGGCGCAGCAGGGTGCGGGAGGTGTAGAAGTAGCCGAACAGGGCGCCCAGCACCGCCAGCAGCGGGGCCAGCATCAGGCTGTTCCAGATGAAGTGGTGCAGCAGATGGGGCTTGGTCATGTCTGCCTGACCCCAGGTGAGGGGCAGTTTTTCCCGGTTGAGGCGGGCAAAGAAGAGCAGCAGCCAGAGGGCCCCGATGATGAAGGCGAGGCGTCCCAGGGAGTCGTAGAAGGCGTGCTCCTGATAGCTGCTCGCCATGCCCTGCACGAAGAAGCTCGGGATCAGCACCAGCAGCAGGGTACGAAACTGTCCCCACACTCGCTGCACCCGCTCCTTCTGCCAGCGGAAGTGGAGGATGAGGATCCCCTTCTCCAGGGTGAGGTGGCGCGCCACCAGCAGGGCCAGCAGCAGGAACCAGATTTCACCCAGGCCCCGGGCCACCGCCACCGCGAAGGGATATTGCCAGGCGCCGTCCAGCAGGCCGTGCACCATGAGCACCATGGCGGGCAGCGGCAGGGCGGCGAGCACGGAGCGCACCAGCAACCGGCTGGTGAGGCTGAACTTGTCCTGGGTTACCTTGCCGATGCGCGGGGCAATGTAGTGGCTGTATTGAAGGAGGTGGCGGGCCAGTTTCAACCAGCACCAGGCCAGCCCCAGCAGCCCGAGGCCAGCCAGGGTCAGGCTCAGGGGGTTGTTCTCGGCGATGGCCCTGGGCAGTTGCAGCCAGTTGGCCGGGTTGAAGGCAAGGCCGAGGGCGGCCGGGACGCCGAGCAGCACCGCCGGGCTCAGGGGGCGCACGTCCGGCATCCAGAACAGATGGCTGGCGCTGAGTTCGCGGATCTCGTCGATCTTGCTGTTCTGGCGGCTGTAGAGCAGCTTGAGGCGGGTCTGCTCCTGAATGAGGGTGTCGGAGGCATCGTTGAGCCGGGTCAGCAGTTGTCGCCTCGCCTTGAGCAGGTTATCCAGCACGGCGCGCTGGGCCCTGTCCAGGGTGATGTCGTCTCCACTGAGCAGGCTGTTGCGCAGTTGCACCGGATCCTTCAGGGCATCCTGCTCGGTCTCGTACTGGTATTTGGCCATGCGCGCCTTGACGATGGCGGACTCCAGCCGCTCCAGCGGGAAGTAGGCGGGCAGATCGGCCAGCTTGCTGCGCAGGTTCTCGCCGTAGGCGTTGCTTATCTGCAACCACTCCAGCTGTTCGCGCACCGAATTGACCAGCTCGTTGAGCCCGGAGAGGGAGGTGTCCACCCCCCGTTGCTCGTCCTGCACCCGTTCAATCTGGTCCTCGAGAGCCCCCAGTTGGAGGGAGAGGGCCTGGTTTTGCTGCTGTTGCTCCTGCAAGAGGGGGAGGTCAGAGGTGAGCTGGCGGCGCAGGCGTTCGCTCTCGGCCAGGGCCTGCTCGGTCTTGTCCCGGCGCAGCTGGTTCTGCTGGGCAAGCAGACTGGTCTGCCACTCATCCTCGTCGGTGATGGCGAGGTTGAGCTCCTGCAGCTTGAGCTTGCCCAGATCGTTGCGCTGCTGGGCGGAGAGCTGCTCCAGCTCCAGCATCTGGATCCGGTCGGAGAGGCTCTGCTCTTTGAGTCGGGTGGCCAGTTGCTGGGCCTCCTGCAACCTGTCCGACTCGTTGCTGAAGCTCAGGCGATCGAGCAGGGAGCGGGTCTGGAGCAACTGCTTGCGCAACTCGTCGACCCGCAGGTGATATTCCTGGCCCGTGCTCTCAAGCTGGTTGAGGCTGTCGGTCACCGCCTGACGCTCCTTGCGCAGGTTGAGCTGGCGGTTGCTGCTCAGGCTGATGGCCTGGCGAAGGGCATCCTCCTTGAGGGAGGAGAGGGACGGGCGGGACTGGGGCTGATAGTTGTGCAGCCCCTCCTTGAGACGGGCGGACTCCTTGGGGTAGTCGATGAGGATCTGCTGGTAGGCCTTGCCCTGTTCCCGGTAGCGCTGGGCATCCCGGGCATATTGCAGCGCCTGCTGGTAGCTCTCCCGCAGTTGCTGGTTTTCCGGGGTATCCGTCTTGGGGACGCTTTGCAGCAGCTCCTCTACCTGAGTGATGGCATCATCGGCCTGGACAGCGGAGAAGGGGAACAGGCTGAGACAGAGCATCAGACAGAGCAAGCGTTGCAACATGGCGCACGTTTCCGTTCAGGAGAAGTCGCCCTAGCCTAAAGCAGGGGCCGGGGCGGGTAAAGCCCTCAAGATGAATGATCCACGGCACAAATAACGGGTGATCCGGGTCTTGTTTGGCTATTATTCTGGCCGTTCCCCTTCATTGAGCAATTTATGTCCTCCGTCGATCTGGGCACGGCCCCCCTTTCCCGCCTCTTCTTGCGTTACGTCACCCCCACGGTGGCCGCCATGCTGGTCACCGGCATCTATGTCACCATTGACGGCATCTTCGTCGGCCATATCCTGGGCCAGGACGGGCTGGCCGGCATGATGCTGGCGTACCCCATCTGCGCCGTGCTCTACGCGGTGGGTGCCCTGATCGGCATGGGATCCTCGTCGCTGGCCTCCTTCTATCTGGGCAAGGGGGAGCAGGCTAGGGCGCGCCACATCGTCGGCAATGCCCTGGTGATGGTGCTCATCGCCTCCGCGCTGCTCGCCTTCATTGGCATTCGTTACGGCAAGGCCATGCTTGTCTGGATGGGGGCGCAGGGGGTCATCTTCGACGCAGGCTTCGCCTATCTGCAGTGGTACGCCTGGCTCGGGGTGTTCGCGGTGCTCTCCATGGCCTTTACCGCCCTGCTGCGCAACGACGGGCGACCCGGCCTCACCACCTGGATCCTGGTGGGGGGCGGCGTGCTCAACGTGCTGCTCGACTACCTGCTGATGGCGGTGATCCCCTGGGGGCTGGCGGGGGCCGCCATCGCGACCATGCTCTCCCAGGCGGTCACCGGGGGCCTGTGCCTGTGGCACTTCTTCACCCCCCGCAGCCAGTTGCGCATTCGCTGGGATACCCTGGTGCCCGACTGGCGGCTGATGGGGGAGACATTGCGACTCGGGGTGTCGAGTTTTCTGATGTACCTCTACCTCTCGGTGGTGCTGGCGCTGCACAACAAGGCGCTGCTCTCGGTGGGCACTTCGCTGCACGTGGCCGCCTATGGGGTCATCAGCTACAGCGAGGCCTTCTTCTATCTCATCTTCGAGGGGATCGCCATGGGCATCCAGCCTATCGCCAGCTTCAATGCCGGGGCGGGCAACTGGTCGCGAGTACTGCGGGTACGCAACCTGGCATTGGGAGTGACCATGGCGGTGGCACTGTGCGGGATGATCCCGCTGTATCTGTGGCCGGAGGCAGTGGTTTATCTGTTTGCGGGGGACAATGCTGCCCTGTTGCCGGTAGCCAGCCTCGGTATCTGGCTCTACTTCTGGGGGCTGCCCATGGAAGGCTTGCTGCTGGTGGGGGCCACCTATTTCCAGGCCATCAACCGGGCCCGCATCGCTTCCCTGCTCACCGGCGGCAAGTTGGTGCTGATCGGCGGTTTCCTGTGGGGCTTCTCCTCCCTGTGGGGAGTGGCCGGTGTCTGGCTGGCGCTGCCTACTTGCAGCACTCTGCTGGTCCTGGTGATGTGGCGGGTGATGAACAGGGAGGGGCGCCAGCACAGCGCTGCCTGAGATGTGGTCATGCGTCCATGAAAAAGGCAGCCTCGGCTGCCTTTTTCATTCCCTGCCTGTGGGCGGCAGGTCGCCGGCCTCAGGGCTTGAAGGCGCCGATAAAGATGGCGGGGTCGACGCGGGCGTCGTTGAGGCTGACGTTCCAGTGCATGTGGGGACCGGTGGCGCGGCCGGTGGCGCCGACCCGGCCGACGATGCCGCCGCGGGGCAGGCTCTGGCCCAGTTTCACGTCCACCTTCGACATGTGACAGAACATGCTGATGAGGCCCTGGCCGTGGTCGACGAACACCGTATTGCCGTTGAAGAAGTAGTTGCCGATGAGGATGACCTTGCCAGCGGCTGGTGCCTTGATGGGAGTGCCGGCTCCGACCGCGAAGTCGAGTCCGGAGTGGGGGTTGCGCTCCTCGCCGTTGAAGAAGCGGCGCAGCCCGAAGGGACTGGAGAGCGGGCCCTGGACCGGCTTGTCAAACAGCAGGTTGCTCGGCTGAGCCGGGCTGAAGGTCTGGTAGGCGCGGGTCTGTTCGGCAAGCTCCCGGTTGATGCGGGTCATGTCTTCGGCCAGCGGATTGACCTGGCGGCTGTTCTTGAGCTTGATGTGCTGCTCACGGTAGTGCTTGGTGCCGACTTTGAAACTCAAGGTGCGGCCATCGCTGGTGGTCACCTGATGGGGGCCGGGCGCGCTCTTGAGCGGGATGCCGACGATGGCGATCCACGTCTTCCCGTCTTCCTGTACCACCAGCACAGGCTTGTCCTGATAGCGCACTGCGGGCGCCTTGGCCCCGCTTCCCAGTGGTACCACGGCCACGCCCCCCGGCACCGGGTGGTTGAGCAAGCGGCTGATAAACCCCGGTTCGGCGTGAAGCGCAGGGCTGCCGAGCAGCAGGAGAAGAAAGAAGAGGCGGCGCATGATGGCTCCATCGGATCAGGGGGAAAGCAAGAGGGGGGAGATGATGCCACATTCTGGCGGTGCTGTCCGTCAACCGTGGCCGATAAACTCGTCGGCTGCGGCCCAGAAAGACGCAACGGACACGCCATTGCAGCGAGGTGAATGCTCTGGTTGCGGGTGCCCGCCTTCCCTTCGACCTTGCCAGCCTGATCAGGGGGCCGCTGCGCTACAGCTTCTCGGGGGTGCTCGCGAGCGACAACCGCTTCATTACCACCAGCCTGGCCGGTGTCGGGGTGGGCATGGTCGAGCAGGGGGCCCTGACCCCTATTCCATTCGATACCGCCATCGCGGTACCCTACTCGGCGGCGACCCAGGCCACCGACTACAAGGTGAGGCTCTACCCGACCCGGCTGCCGGGCCAGGTAGTACGCACCGGCCCCTACACCGGCACCATCATGGTCACGGTGAGCGTGCCCTGAGGAGACGCCGCTTCGCCCCTATTTTTCGACGAGGTCAATGATGAACAGTGACAGGGCCCTGCGCCACGAACCCAAACGCCATGGCATAGGACAGGGCTGGATCTGGATCCGCACCGGATTCGACATCTTCAACAAGGGGATGGGTGCCAGCGTGGCCATGATAGTGCTCTGGTTTGTGGTGGGCATCGTGCTGGATCAACTGCCGGCGGGGGGCTTGATCTCCCAGTTGCTCTACATGGTGTGGGGGGCTGGCTGGGTGGCGGTGGCGCGGCGAGGTCACCAAGGCGAGGCGCTGCAATTTGGCGACTTCTTTGCCGGTTTCCGCCATCGGTTGACCCCCTTGATGCTGGGGGGCCTGATGGTGCTCGGCCTCATCATGGGGATCCTGATGATCTGCGTGTTCCTGCTGCACCAGTGGGGACTCACCGGCCTGTTGTCCGCGGATCCGGGCTCCCTGGCGCTGACCCCGGAGCAGGCACGGGGCTTCCTCGTGTGCGCCCTGGTGGGACTGGCACTGTTCGTTCCCGTGCTGATGGCCATCACCTTCGCCCCCGCCCTTATCCTCTTCCATCAGGTCGGGGTCTGGCAGGCTGCCCGGCTCAGCTTCAAGGGATGTCTGCGCAACATGTGGCCCTTCCTCTGGTGGGGGCTGCTCGGGGCCGTGCTGATCTTCTTTGGCGCACTCCTGATGCTGGTGGGCCTGCTGGTGGTGCTGCCTGCCATCAACTACTCCATCTATGCCGCCTATCACGACATCTATCTGGAGGATCAGGAGGCCGAGGAGGGAGAGACCCCGGTCAAGGCATTCGGTTTCGAAGCCTGACCGGCACAGGATGGAGCAAAGAGGGGCCGCGAGGCCCCTTTTTTGTGCGGCTCGCAGGGATCAGAGAGAGGGAGGGGCTTCCTGCCACAGGGGATCGTCCGCCATCCGCTCCACGAGAAAGTCGAGGAAGCTGCGCAGCAGGGGGGACATCTGTTTGCGGGTGCCATAAACGGCATAGACGCCGAGGCGCTTGGGCTGCCACGGGGTGAGCAGGGGGACCAGGGCGCCGCTTGCCAGATGGGGGTGAACCGAGTAGGCGGGTTGCAGACTGATCCCCGCCCCGTCCAGGGTGGCGGCCAGCAGCAGGTTGGAGATGTTGGCGCTGAGGTTGCCGCTCACCGGGACGGATTCGGGACCATCGGGCCCCAGAAACTCCCACAGGCTCTTGCCGAAATAGGTGTAGGTGAGGCAGTTGTGCAGTGCCAGATCCTGCACCTGCTGCGGCGGAGCATGGCGGGCCAGGTAGGCGGGGCTGGCGCATACCACCGAGTGGCAGGTGCCGAGCCTGCGGGCCACCAGGTTGGGATCGAGGTCATTGGTGATGCGCAGGGCGAGATCGATTCGCTCCTCCACCAGATTGACCGTCCGGTCCAGCAGCAGGATGTCGATCGCCGTGCCGGGGTAACGGGCCAGGTAGTCGTTCGCCGCCCCGACCAGCAGGGCTTCGGAGAGAGAGTAGCTGCAGGTGATGCGCAGTTGCCCCTTGGGGGCCTCGTCATGGCGGATGGCCAGGTGTTCCATCTCTTCCCCCAGGGCCAGCATGGCTCTGGCCCGGTTCAGCGCCTCTTCTCCCGGCCCGGTCAGGCTCAGCCGGCGGGTGGTGCGGTGCAGCAATCTGGCCCCCATCCAGCGTTCCAGCTCGGCCAGGTAGCGCGACACCATGGCGCGGGACATCTCCAGTTTCTCCCCGGCGCCGCTCAGGCTGCCCTGTTCCACTACGCAGACAAAGACCCGCAATGCGGTCAGCCTATCCATCTTGTGCCCCTATATGCTCGATTTGTGCAACAGTGATGCGCCCATTATGCGGTATTTGTATCGATGGTGATGCAATAAACTGCGCTCATTCCATTAATCCACACCGATGAGCGTTATCTGATGAACAACACACTGCGTACCCTGACCCTGACCAGCCTCCTGATGACGGGTTCCGCCCTGGCGGCCCCCCTGACCGTGACCGTCTACAACCCCGGCGAGAAGGCCATCTTCCCCGTCTCCTCCTCACTGGTAACCGGTGACAAAGAGGCCATCCTGATCGATGCCCAGTTCGATGTGCAACATGGTCAGGCGCTGGTGGACATGATCAAGAAGAGCGGCAAGAAGCTGACCACTGTCTATATCAGTGCCGGTGACCCCGACTTCTACTTCGGTCTGGAACCCGTCATGGCGGCGTTCCCGGATGTCAAGGTGCTGGCCGACCAGCATGTGGTCGACCATATCAAGCAGACCAAGGATGCCAAGCTGAGCTACTGGGGCCCGATCCTGGGCAAGGATGCACCCAAGAGCCTTACCGTGCCGCAAGTGATGACGGCCAGCCACCTGACGCTGGATGGCGAGAAGATTGAAATCAAAGAGATGAACACCCCGAATGCCTACCTCTGGGCCCCTTCCATCAAGACGGCCTTTGGTGGTGTGCCGGTCTACAGCGGCGTGCACGTCTGGATGGCGGACAGCCAGTCCAAGGCCGCTCGCAGCCACTGGGTCAAGGCGCTGAACAATCTGCTGGCGCTGAAACCTGAGCGCGTGGTGCCGGGTCACTTCCTGGGGACTGCGCCCAAGGGTACCGAAGCCGTGACCTTCACCCGTGACTACGTGCAGCGCTTTGAGCAAGAGCTGGCCAAGACCAAGCACTCCGGCCAGCTGATTGAAGCGCTGAAGAAGGCTTACCCCTCCCTGCCGGTCGATGATGGCCTGGCCATCGGTGCCAAGGTCAATACCGGCGAGATGAAGTGGTAACTCCCTGACGCCTACATCCCTGTGTTTTTTTCCGGGCCCGAGGGCCCGGTTTTTTATCCAGCATTGAAGCGAGAATGATGATGAACGAAGCGCAAACAACCCTCCATTATGTCTATGACCCCCTCTGTGGCTGGTGCTATGGCGCCGCCCCCCTGCTGAAAGCCGCTGCCGAGATCCCGGGCCTTCGCATCGAACTGCATGGGGGGGGCCTCTGGATGGGCGCCAGGCGCCAGGCCATGGGACAGCCCCTGCGGGACTATGTGCGCCCCCATGACGAGCGCATCCATGCCCTCACCGGACAGCGCTTTGGTGAGCGCTACTTCAACGAGCTTCTGCTCAACGAGTCACTGCTCCTCGACTCCGAGCCGCCCATACGCGCCGTTCTGGCGGTGAGCGAGCTTGGCGGCGACGGCCTTGCCTTGTTGCACCGCATCCAGGAAACCCACTACCGGGATGGGGAATGGGTCGGTTCCCCGACACGGCTGGCGGCGCTCGCGCGGGAGCAGGGGCTGACACCGGAGGCATTCGCACTGGCCTTTGGTCGGGTCGATCTTGTGGGCCATCTGGCCACAAGCCAGGCGTGGCTGCGCCGGCTCGGCGGGCAGGGGTTTCCGACCCTGGTATTGATGCAAGGGGAGCGCGTCGCTGCGCTGCCTGTCTCCTCCTATCTGGGAGAGCCATCGGCGTTCGCGGATCACATCGCTTCCCTGATGGGGTGAGTTTCTCGCCCATCGCCTGTGGCTTGTCAAAGGAGAGGGAGAGGGCAGACCCGTCTGCGCGCCTCCCTTGTCCCCCGCACCGTTCTTGTGCATGCTATCGGCCTCATTGAACGGCAGGATGCAGTACCTATGAACCTTCGCGATCTCGAATATCTGGTAGCGCTGGAAGAGGAGAAACACTTTCGCAAGGCAGCGGAGCGCTGCTTTGTCAGCCAGCCGACCCTGAGTGGGCAGCTGCGCAAGCTGGAAGATGAACTGGGGGTGATCCTCATCGAGCGCACCTCCCGCAAGGTGCTGTTCACGCCCGCCGGCGATGCCATGGCCCGTCAGGCGCGCAAGGTGCTCAAAGAGGCGCGAGAGCTCAAGAGCATAGGCCAGCACTTCGCCGAGCCCATGTCCGGCGAGATCCACATCGGTTTCATTCCCACCGTGGGCCCCTACCTGCTGCCCCACATCATCCAGGATCTGCGTGAACACTTCCCCAAGCTGGAGTTCTACCTCTACGAAGATCAGACCCAGGTGCTGCTCAAGCGGCTGGAGGAGGGGGAGCTGGATTGCCTCGTGCTGGCGGAGCTGGAAGGGATGGAGGGGTTTGGCGCCATCCCCCTCTATCAGGAGCCCATGTGGCTGGCCGTCCCCCAGCATCACCCGGAGGCGAGCGCCAAGGCGGTGCCCCTGCACAATCTCAAGGGCAAGAAATTGCTGATGCTGGCCGACGGTCACTGCCTGCGGGATCAGGCGATGGGTTTCTGTTTTGCCGCGGGCATCGGTGAGGATCAGCGCTTCAAGGGCACCAGTCTGGAGACCCTGCGCAACATGGTCGCCGCCGGCAGCGGCATGACGCTGGTGCCCAGGCTCGCCGTGCCCGCCAACCCGGAGGAGGGGGGCGTCAGCTATCGCCCGGTGATCAACCCCGTGCCGGGGCGCACCATCTCCCTGCTCTATCGTCACTACTCGGTGCGCCGTCCCTGCTTCAATGAGCTGGCGGCCCGCATCTCGAGTCTGATGAAAGCCCTGCTGGGCTGACGCAGCCCGCTCGTCATCCCGAAACAAAAACCGGCGCCTGGGCGCTAATGCCGATCAGTTAAGGATCCATTGACCGATCCTCAGGCTGTGTAAGAATCCGAAACTCCTTGTTGGGTTTCGGATTTTTTTATGCGTATCGACCAAGCTCTCGACTTCATTCACGCCTGTCCTC
>NZ_PQLN01000004.1:0-89224 GCF_002919855.1 Aeromonas sp. ASNIH8
GATCATGCGGGCAATGCCCAGTTCCTGGCAGAGTGCGGCGACCAAACCAAGGTGATCGAGGTTACGGATCGAGATAGCGGGTGCGGCCATGATGATCTACCTGCAAAAGAGAGTAATAGATCAGAACTGCCGATCGCCGTCAAGCACTGAAAATAGCAAAATCAGGTGCGGAATGACGGATTACTCCTCGTTGACGGTTTATTGCCCGCAAGGTGATATAGTCGATGACTCGAGAAATCGGAGCCAGATGACCTTTGTCGGCAACGCTGGCGGTGATGATTCATCAACCAAGGAGATGTTATGAGCAGTCCGTTTATCGAACAGATCAAAGCACGTCGTACCATCTATGCCCTGGGCAACAGGGTGACCCACTCCGAGGCCCAGCTGACCGCCCTCATCAAGGATGCCGTCAAGCACAGCCCCTCTTCGTTCAACTCCCAGAGTTCCCGCGCCGTCATCCTGTTCGGCGAGCAGCACCACAAGCTGTGGGACATCGTCAAGGCGGAGCTCAAGAAGATAGTGCCGCCGGAGGCCTATCCCCAGAGTGAAGCCAAGATCAACGGCAGCTTCCGCGCCGGGGCTGGCACCGTGCTCTTCTTCGAAGACACCGCCGTCATCGAGGATCTTCAGCAGAAATTCGCTCTCTATGCCGACAACTTCCCCATCTGGTCCGAACATGCCACCGGGATCGCCCAGTTCGCGGTCTGGACCACCCTGGCCCAGGAGGGCATCGGCGCCTCCCTGCAACACTACAACCCGCTCATCGACGATGCGGTGCGCAAGGAGTGGGACCTGCCCGCCAGCTGGCTGCTTCGTGCCCAGATGCCTTTTGGCAGCATAGAGCAACCTGCCGGCGACAAGACCTTCATCGACGACGACGTGCGTTTCCGGGTCTTCAAGTAAGCCTTCACGCCCCCTCCACCAGGGGGCGTTTTCATCTCGCACTCGTTCACCCTTGTCACGTGCCAGCCATACTCTGAGCAAACCCTCTCTTGTCAGGAGGTCCCCATGGGGGACATCGCACGCCAACGTACCTCATGCACATTGACGCCCTTGTCCGCTCTGTTGTGTGTCGCCGCCCTGGTACTGCTGTTCTCGCTGATCGGCATCTTCACCCGCCCCCCCAACCTGCTGGCGGCCTTCTGGCCTGCCAATGCGGTCATGCTCGGCTGCATGGTGCGCTATCCGCGCCTGGCCACCCCGGCGGGCTGGGCCGGCGGCATACTGGGCTTTTTTCTCGCCGCCCTCTTCACCGGCGAGCCCCTGTTCAAAACCATCTTGCTGACCTGCGGCAACCTGGCCGGCATCGGCGTCGGGTATCTGCTGATGCATCGGCTCGCGCCTGCCGACAAGCTCCTCAGGCGCCCCACCTCCCTCGTGCTCCTGCTGCGAAACACCCTGGCCGCCTCCCTCGCCGCCGGCGTGGTCGGCGCCATCATCAATCCCATCCTGTCTCTGGGCTCCCCGCTCTACGGGCTGGGCTTCTGGTTTGCCAGCGAGCTGGTGAACTACATGACCATACTGCCGGTGCTCCTGACACTGCCTCCCCATGACAGCGTGCCCCCCTGGTGTACCCTCCTCTATCGCACCGAGTTCTCCTGGGCCGGATTGATGCCGTTGCTGAGCCTGGTGGCCTCCCTGCTGCTCACCCTGCTCATCGAGGGGCCGGGATCCATCGCCTTCCCGGTACCGGCACTGCTCTGGTGCGCAGTCACCTACTCCGTCTTCGCCACCAGCCTGCTGACCCTGAGTTACAGCACTCTGATCCTGATCGCCCTCTCAAACGGCCATCTCGTCATCAATCACGATGTCCAGACTCAGTACTGGATGTTCTC
Organism: Aeromonas sp. ASNIH8; assembly: GCF_002919855.1. Taxonomy (NCBI): domain Bacteria; kingdom Pseudomonadati; phylum Pseudomonadota; class Gammaproteobacteria; order Aeromonadales; family Aeromonadaceae; genus Aeromonas; species Aeromonas sp. ASNIH8. The sequence continues at coordinate 1,836 of NZ_PQLN01000004.1, forward strand.
CGTCCGGATAGGGGTCATGCTGATCGCTCTCACCCCCCTGACCGCCGCCAGCATCATGGCGGCCCGCAACAGCCTGCTACGGGAGATGAAACACCTGGCCCACCACGATCACCTGACCGGTGCGCTGAACCGGGCCGGCTTCTGGTCGGCCGCCAACGAACTGCTCCAGCACCTCACGGTGCAGCGCTACCCTGTGGCGGTCTGCATGCTGGACATCGATCATTTCAAACGCATCAATGATCGGCACGGTCACGAAGAGGGGGACAACCAGTTGAGCGGCTTCGCGGCCCGGGTGCGCGACCAGCTTCGACCGGGGGACCTCTTCTGTCGCCTGGGGGGAGAGGAATTCGTGGCCATCTTGCCCGGCCTCAGCGAGGAGCAGGCCATGGCGGTGGCCGAGCGGCTGCGAAAAATCGTCGCGCAGCCAGGGGAAGAAAATGGAGCCGAGCCCGCCGTCTGCATCACGGTCAGCATCGGTATCGCCTCCCAGAGAGAGGGCCCCTTCAATCTGGACGAGCTGCTCTCTCGCGCCGATCAGGCGCTCTATCTGGCCAAGCACAATGGCCGCAACCGGGTGGAACGCTACTCGGCCGAGCAGGCTTCCCCCAGCGTCGGGCAATCTTGCGGCACCTGAATGGCGTGGCTCTTGTCGTCATCATCCGGCCTCTGCCGGCTGCGGGGCGGGCAGATGAAGATGGAGCCCGTCCGATGCCACCTCGATCTCGATCCCGCGCCAGTCCCGCAGCCAGCCCTTGAGCCTGTCGTCATACCGCCTTGTTCCCCCCATCTGCACCACCTGGCAACCCGCCTGCAGGGCGCTGGCGATGCCCGCTGGCGCATCCTCGAACACCAGGCAATCGGCCGGAGCCAGTCCCAACCGGCTGGCAGCCAGCAAATAAGGCTCGGGATCCGGCTTGCCCCGTACCACATCCCCGGCGCACACCAGGAGACGGGGCAGCGGCAATCCGGCGTGCAGCAGCCGGTGCTCTGCCACCCTCCGGCTTGCGGAGGTCACCAGCGCCCAGCGCGTCGATGGCAGCTGTTCGAGCAGTCGCCGGGCACCGTCCAGGGGCATCGGCGCCGCAGCATATGCCATCTCCAGATCGTCGAGCAGGGCCACCTCCACCGCCATGTCCAGCTGGGGAGCCAGGGCCCCTATCACCTCCCGTGAGCGCACGCCGTGGCACATGGCGAGCACGGGAGCGGGATCCAGCCCATGGTGCTGACACCAGCGCCGCCACACGACTTCCACGTCGCCGGTGGAGTGGACCAAGGTCCCATCCATGTCCAGCAGCAGGGCCTCGGCCCTCACGCGCACCGCGCTCACAGGGCTCTCCCCGCCAGCGCATCGGCGAAGACCTGCCGCTGGGCAGCGGCCTCGTAACAGGCGAGCGCCTGCTCCGCATTGCTGGCCCACACCGGCAAGGGGGCGACGACGAACCCCTGCTGCAACAGGCTGGTCAGCAGCTCCCCGGTCTCCGGTGCGGCCAGCGGCTGAGCCATCACCAGGCTCCCCTTGATCAAGAACAGATAGCGTTCGCTCGACATGACATGACTCCTTGTGGCTGAACAGCGGGCAAGCAGGCCCGTTTCGAGACCATTAGAACAAGGAGATTAGATAATTTATAATCAATAAATCGCCACATTTGATAACCAAACGGAATGAGATTCGACCTGAGACAATTGCAGGCCTTCGTCATGCTGGCCGAGAGTGCCAACTACCGGGAGGCGGCCAGCCGGCTTTTTGTGACGCAACCGGCCCTGACCAAGCAGATCCAGGGGCTGGAGCAGGCCCTCGGCAGCACCCTGTTCAACCGGGGCCGCCATGGGGCCGAGCTGACAGCCATCGGCCTCCAGTTGCTGCCCCAGGCCAAGGCTCTGGTGGATCACGGCAAGGGATTCGAGCGGCATGCCCTGGCGCTGGCAAGCGGTGCCGCCGGACGCCTCAATATCGGGTTCGGGCTCTCCAGCTTCGCACTGGCCCCCTCCCTGGTGGCCCGTTTCAAACAGCAGGCCCCCGACGTGCTGGTTCACCTGCGGGACACCACCTCCGCCATCCAGCAGGAGCACTTGCTGGCGGGTCGGCTGCAACTGGGCTTCATGCGACGGCCTGATGCGCCACAACTGAGGGAACACAGGTTGCTGACGGACAGACTGGTCCTGGCCGTCCCCACCCAGGTGGCAGGGCCGGACTTCGACCTGGAGCGGGCGCTGATCCGCGATCCCTTGCTGCAGATGGTGGGCCATCGCTGCCCGGGTCTCAGCCAGCAGATCGCTCGCTTCCTCGGTGCCAACCGGCTGACCGGTCTCATCCAGGAGGCGGAAGACATCCAGACCCTGGTCGCCCTGGTGGCCGCCGGTATCGGCAACGCCATCCTGCCGCGCAGCGTGGGGTTCATCGCGGGCAAGGAGGTGACCCTCTACCCTCTCTCCGGCCCCTGGTCGGAATGGGAAATCAGCCTGGTGTGGAACCCGGAATTTGCCGATCCCATTCGGGATCGCTTCCTCGCCATGGTGAGAGAGACGCACCCCGAGCCCGCATGAGGTGCATGAGATACCTGCAGGAGAGGATGGCCGGGCTCAGTCCCGTTCCGCCAGCTCCGCGACCTTGATGATCTCGGCAATGCGACCGAGCATGCGCAGGGAAGCCTGGTGTTCTGCGGCATCCGCCGCCGCGCAGGCATCCTCCAGGATGGTGATGGCGTAGTCCCGATCGTGGCCATCCCGTACCGCCCCCTGAATGGCCCAGCTGGTGCTCACGCCGCACACATAGAGATGCTCGATGCGATTGGCCCGTAGCGCAGGCTCCAGCGCCGTGCCGTAGAAGGGGCTGACCCTGGGTTTGGTCAGCACCAGATCCCCGGGTTGCACATCGAGCTCCGGGTGAAAGTCGGTGCCGCTGTCCGCCAGGGAGAGGGCCCCGAACTGCCGGGCACGGCCAAACATGGGGGAACCCCTGGGATGCAGCAGATAGCCCTCGTCAAACCCCACCTTGATGAGCACCACCAGCCAGCCGTGAGCGCGGGCATGGGCCAGCGCCTGATTGGCGTGCGCAATGGCGTCCTGCTCGAGCACCTGGGCCGCCGAGGCGGCAATGCGCCCGTCCGGGTGGGCGATGTCGTTGATGAAATCGATCACCAGCAATGCCTTGTTCATGGTGTTCTCCCCCTTGCCTGAGGCCGTTTTGCCCCTGCGCCGCCAGGATCACTCCTCGCGGCCATATAAAAAACCGGCTGGCACCATCACACGGATTGATATGCCACCCGATTGGCACCTGGCAGTGCCACGCACTGCCTCATACCAGCCCAAGCGCATAGCGTAGCGCCATCTCCTTGAGGGGGCCCGCCTTGTCCGCCAGATTCAGCGCCAGGTTGCGGGCAAGCCTGAGGGGGCCTATCTCGTTGCTGAAGACCCCGTAGAAGAGATCCATCCCCGACTGCATCAGCAGATTGTCAGGGCGGCGTCGCCCCTCGTAACGCCCGGCCAGCGCCAGCTCGTGCCACTGTGCCCCCGCCTTGCCGAGCAACCCGGCCCAGCAGGCCACGTCCTTGAAACCGAGGTTCACCCCCTGTCCCGCCAGCGGGTTGATGGTGTGGGCCGCATCCCCGAGCAGCACCACTCGCCCGGCGTGATAGTCGTTGGCGTGGCGGCGCACCAGGGGGAAGCTCCCCTTGGCCGTCACGGTGAAACCGCCAAGGCGGCTCGGGAAGTGGCGGCGCACCTCGACGGCCAGGGCCTCGTTGCTCATGGCGGCCAGCGCCCGGATGCGGGCCGGGCTGTCATACCAGACCAGAGAGCCATGGCGGCCCGGCAGCGGCAGGAAGGCGCGCGGGCCACTCGGGGTGAACTGCTGCCAGGTGATGTCTTCCTGGGCAAAATCGGTGTCGATGTTGATCAGCATGCAATGCTGGCGGTACTCGAAACGCGACACCCCGATACCGGCCAATCGCCGGGTGTGGGATTCGGCACCATCGCAGGCCAGCACCCAGCGCGCCTGCAGCTCGGTGCCGTCATCCAGGGTCAGCACGGCGTCATCCGCACTCTGGCGCAGACTCGTCACCGCCGCCGGGGTATGGGTCTGGATGGTCGGGAAATCCTCCATCCTTTTCAGCAGCGCGAGCTGGATCAGCCGGTTTTCGATGATGTAGCCGAGCTGGGGCAGCCCGAGATCCACCGCGTCGAAGCGGGTAGCGAAGCCGTCCAGCTCCCAGGTCTCCAGCCGGCGATAGGGGCACAGCCGCATCTGCTGCAGATATTGCCAGGCACCGGCCCGGGTCAGCAGCGCCACCGAGGCCTGACTGATGGCGGAAACCCGCAGATCCAGCGACTGCTCGGGGGCATAGGGCTCGGGCAACCGGGTCTCGATGACCCGTACCGAGAGCCCCTCTGCCGCCAGCAGGCAGGCGGTAGCGGCGCCCACCATGCCGGCGCCGACGATGGCGATATCACACTGTTCCATAACTTGATTCCTGCAAGGAGTCCCCGCGATAAGGGGCAAGGGCCGAACCGAATGGGGCATGATAACGCAAGGAGGCGGCAGAAACAGTGAGAGGGATGCGCAATTGCCGACGACAAGCTGGCCCTGATGGCGACGGGCGGCCCCAGACTGGTCAGCACCGGGATTGCGGAGTAAAATGGCCGGTCCTTTGACCCTGCCGATTTCAAAACCAGTCACGAGAAGCAATGAGCAAGAAACTTCATATCAAGACCTGGGGCTGCCAGATGAACGAGTACGACTCGTCCAAGATGGCGGACCTGCTGGATGCCAGCAATGGCTACACGCTTACCGAGGAGCCGGAAGAGGCAGATGTGCTGCTGCTCAACACCTGTTCCATCCGCGAGAAGGCCCAGGAGAAGGTGTTCCACCAGCTCGGTCGCTGGAAGAAGCTCAAGGCGAAAAAACCGGGGCTGGTGATCGGGGTGGGCGGCTGCGTCGCCTCCCAGGAAGGGGAGAACCTGCGCAGCCGGGCGCCCTATGTGGACATCGTCTTCGGACCCCAGACCCTGCACCGCCTGCCGACCATGATCAAGCAGGTGCAGGAGGGGCGCGGTGCCCAGGTGGACATCGCCTTCCCCGAGATCGAGAAGTTCGACAACCTGCCCGAACCCCGTGCCGAGGGGGCGACCGCCTTCGTTTCCATCATGGAAGGCTGCTCCAAGTACTGCTCCTTCTGCGTGGTGCCCTACACCCGTGGCGAGGAGGTGAGCCGGCCGCTGGATGACGTGCTCTATGAAATCGCCCAGCTCGCCCAGCAAGGGGTGCGCGAAGTGAACCTGCTCGGCCAGAACGTCAACGCCTACCGGGGGCCGACCTTCGACGGGGAGGTCTGCACCTTCGCCGAACTGCTACGCCTGGTGGCTGCCATCGACGGCATCGACCGCATTCGCTACACCACCAGCCACCCGGTCGAGTTCACCGACGACATCATCGAGGTCTATCGTGATACCCCCGAGGTGGTCAGCTTCCTGCACTTGCCCATCCAGAGCGGCTCGGATCGCATCCTGACCATGATGAAGCGCCCGCACACCGTGCTGGAGTACAAGTCCAAGATCCGCCGCCTGCGCGCCGTGCGTCCCGACATCACCATGAGCTCCGACTTCATCGTCGGCTTCCCGAACGAGACGGACGAAGACTTCGAGGCCACCATGAAACTCATCGAGGAGATCAACTTCGACATGAGCTTCAGCTTCATCTACAGCCCGCGCCCCGGTACCCCAGCCGCGGACCTGCCCGATGACGTCGACATGGAAGTGAAGAAGGCCCGCCTGACCCGACTGCAAAACCGCATCAATCACCAGTCCATGCTCATCGGCCGCGCCATGCTGGGCTCGGTGCAGCGCATCCTGGTGGAGGGGCCCTCCAAGATGGATCCCATGCAGCTCAGTGGCCGCACCGAGAACAACCGGGTGGTCAACTTCGAGGGGCCGCACCGCCTCATCGGCGGCTTCGCCGACGTGGAGATCACCGACGTACGCCCCTACTCCCTGCGCGGCCGCTTCATCCGCGGCGAGGACGAAATGAACCTGCGCATCGCCACGGCCCCGAGCGAGATCCTCGCCCGTCGTCCTGACAACGTGCCCGATGATCTGGGCGTTGCGGCCTTCAGACCCCATTGATGACTCTCTCCCCCGCCCCCTGGCGGGGGAACAACCGATAAGAGGACACCTTGAGCCGACACATCTCCACCCTGAATCTGCATCTGGAACCCGCCGACAACCAGCGCCTCGCCAGCCTGTGCGGACCCTTTGACGACAACCTCAAGCAGCTGGAGCGCCGTCTCGGCATCGAGATAAGCTACCGGGACAACCACTTCCAAGTGATCGGCAAGCAGGCCCAGGTGGAGGCGGCTGCCGTCATCCTCAAGCACCTCTATGTGGAAACCCAGCCCCTCAAGGGGAGCAAGGTGAGCGACATCACCCCCGAGATGGTGCACTTGGCGGTGCAGGAGTCCCGCGTGCTGGAGCAGGACGACGAACCCGCCCCTTCCCTGCCGTATGGCAAGGAGGTCACGGTCAAGACCAAGCGCGGTCTCATCAAGCCCCGCAGCCCGAACCAGGCCCAGTACATCGCCAATATCGTGCGCCACGACATCAGCTTCGGCATCGGGCCCGCCGGGACCGGCAAGACCTATCTCGCCGTGGCCGCCGCCGTGGATGCCCTGGAGCGCCAGGAGATCCGCCGCATCCTGCTGACCCGCCCGGCGGTGGAAGCCGGTGAGAAGCTCGGCTTTCTGCCCGGCGATCTTTCCCAGAAGGTGGACCCCTACCTGCGCCCCCTCTACGACGCCCTGTTCGAGATGCTGGGCTTCGAGCGGGTGGAGAAGCTGATGGAGCGCAACGTCATCGAGGTGGCGCCGCTTGCCTACATGCGCGGCCGCACCCTCAACGACGCCTTCATCATCCTGGACGAGGCCCAGAACACCACCACGGAACAGATGAAGATGTTCCTGACCCGCATCGGCTTCAACTCCAAGGCGGTGGTGACCGGCGACATCACCCAGGTGGACTTGCCTCGCAGCACCAAATCCGGTCTGCGCCACGCCCTGGAGGTGTTGCAGGGGGTCGATGGTCTCTCCTTCAACTTCTTCGAGTCCAAGGACGTGGTGCGCCATCCCGTGGTGGCCCGCATCGTGCAGGCCTACGAGGCATTCGATGCCCAGCAGGCGGCCGAGAAGAGCGCAGCCACTCCCCGCAACGAGAACACCAGCAAAGAGAGTGCCCAATGAGCGTGACCCTGGATCTGCAACTGGCCTGCGCCAGCACGGACGGCCTGCCGACCGAGGCCCAGCTGCAAGGCTGGCTCGACGGCACCATTCTGGGCTTCCAGCCCGAGGCCGAGGTGACGGTGCGCCTGGTGGACGAGGCGGAGAGCCGCGAGCTCAACCACACCTATCGCGGCAAGGACAAGCCCACCAACGTGCTCTCCTTCCCCTTCGAGGCGCCACCGGGTCTCGAGCTGCCACTGCTCGGGGATCTGGTGATCTGCCGCCAGGTGGTCGAGGCCGAAGCCGTCGAACAGGGCAAGCCCCTGATGGCCCACTGGGCTCACATGGTTGTGCATGGCAGTCTGCATCTGCTAGGTTATGACCATATCGAGGACGAGGAAGCCGAGGAGATGGAGCAGCTCGAGCGCGACATCATGCAGGAACTGGGCTTCGCCGATCCTTATCTGAACGACGAAGAGTAACGAACCGGATGGTCATCGTCTTGAAACAGCCGATGCCCATCCTCATATAGCCACAACGATTTCAAGTGTGTTCATACGAGTAACCAAGAGAGAAAATGACCGACGATCACCCTAGTACCGGCTCGCCGAAGAAAACCTGGCTCGACAAACTCAGCCAACTCTTCCAGGGCGAGCCAAAAGACCGCAACGATCTGGTAGAGGTCATCGCCGATGCCGAAGAGCGGGACCTCATCGATCAGGACACCAAGGACATGATCGAGGGCGTGCTCGAAATTGCCGAGCTGCGCGTGCGTGACATCATGATCCCCCGCTCCCAGATGGTGACCATCGAGAAGTCCCAGCCGGTGGACGAGTTCCTGCCAGTCATCATCGAATCCGGCCACTCCCGCTTCCCGGTGATCAACGAAGACAAGGATCACGTGGAGGGCATCTTGCTGGCCAAGGATCTGCTGCCGTTCGGTTTTGGCGGCCAGCATGCCAGCGAACCGCTCCAGCTGGAGAAGATCCTGCGTCCCACGGTGATCGTGCCGGAGAGCAAGCGGGTCGATCGCCTGCTCAAGGAGTTCCGGGAAGAGCGCTACCACATGGCCATCGTGGTGGACGAATTTGGCGGTGTCTCTGGTCTCGTGACCATTGAGGACATTCTGGAGCTCATCGTCGGCGAGATTGACGACGAGTTCGACGACATCGAGGACGAGCCGGAAGAGATCCGCCGCATCAGCAAGCGGGTCTTCTCGGTGAGCGCGCTGACCGAGATCGAGGACTTCAACGACTTCTTCGGCACCCAGTTCAGCGATGAAGAGGTGGACACCGTCGGCGGTCTGGTGATGCACGCCTTCAGCCACCTGCCCAAGAAGGGTGAAGAGATCGAACTCGACGGCTACCTGTTCAAGGTGATGCACGCCGATCGCCGTCGCCTGCAACAGTTGCAGGTGAAGATCCCCGAGCATCATGCGGCGGCGCAGCCGGAGTCCTGATCCCGCCCAACCCCACGCACATCCCGCGCCCCTCTCGTCAGGGGCGCTTTTTTTGCCTCTCTCCCGCCGCGCGACCGCCCCTGGGCCCACGCCGACCGCGAGGCTCGCCGTTGACCCGGTTTGCGGTTAAGATGTCGGCCATTGTGTTTCCATTCAGTCCAATTCGAGCCCCGATCCCCCGTGAAATCGAAACTCCTGACCAGCCTGTTTGCCATTGCCAGCGGCGCCATCGCCGTGCTGGCCTTCTCCCCTTTCGGCTACTGGCCCCTGGTGATCCCCTCCCTGCTCGGCCTTTACGCCCTGCTGGACAAGGCCACCCCCAAACAGGCAGCCTGGCGCGGCTTCGGCTACGCCATGGGTCTGTTCCTGCCCGGGCAGTGGTGGATCCACGTCAGCATGACGGAGTTTGGCGGCATTCCGCTGCCAGCCGCCTTCGTGCTGCTGGCCGGGCTCTGCGCCTATCTCTCCCTCTATCCGACCCTGGCCTGCTGGCTCTTCGCCCGCTTCTTTGCCGGCCGCCACTGGAGCCGCTGGCTGCTCGCCTTCCCGGCGCTCTGGCTGATGGCCGACTGGCTGCGGGGCTGGGTGATGACAGGCTACCCCTGGCTCTGGTTCGGCTACACCCAGATAGACGGCCCCCTCAAGGGCTTCGCTCCCCTTCTCGGGGTGCAGGGCATCACCCTCGCCCTGCTGCTCACCGCCTCCGCCCTCTGGCTGGTATGGCAACACCGCAAGCCGGCCTGGCTGCTGCTCCCCGTCGCCCTGGTGGGCGCCGCCCAGGGGCTGATGCAGCTCAACTGGGTGACCCGGGGTGAACCGGTCAAGGTCGCGCTGGTGCAGGGCAACATCGAGCAGTCCCTCAAGTGGGATCCGGAGGCCCTGGTGCCGACCGTGCGCAAGTATCAGGATCTCAGCCGCGAGAACCAGGATGCCGACATCATCGTCTGGCCGGAGTCCGCCATCCCAGCCATCGAGAAGGAGATGGGTACCTATCTGGAGAGCCTGGACAAGGCGATGAAGGTGAACGACACCGGCCTGCTGGCGGGGATCATCCATTACGATCTGAAACAGCAGCGCTTCTTCAATACCGTACTCGGCATGGGGGTACAGGATGCTGAGGGCAAGGAGTCCTACTACTACGAGCACAAGAACCGCTACTACAAGTACCATCTGCTGCCCATCGGCGAGTTCGTGCCCTTTGAAGATCTGCTGCGTCCCATCGCCCCCTTCTTCAACCTGCCCATGTCCTCCTTCAGCCGGGGGGACGAGGTGCAGCCAAACCTGATCGCCAAGGGGCTCAAGTTTGCCGCCGCCATCTGTTACGAGATCATCTTCCCGGACGAGGTGCGCCGCAACGTGCAGTCGGATACCGACTTTCTGCTGACCGTCTCCAACGACGCCTGGTTCGGTACCAGCATCGGCCCCTGGCAGCACATGGAGATCGCCCGCATGCGCGCCCTCGAGCTGGCCCGCCCGCTGCTGCGCGACACCAACACCGGCATCACCATCGTCACCGAGATAGACGGCAGCATCATCGCCCAGATCCCGCAGTTCGAGGCTGGAGTATTGCGTGCCGAGGTACGCCCCGCCCACGGCCAGACCCCCTATCTGCGTTTTGGCAGCTGGCCCATGTATGGCCTGGCCGCCGCCCTGCTGGGGCTGGCCCTGTGGCTGCGCCCACGTGCCCACCCCTGGGCGCGCAAGGGCTAAGACCACACAACGCCAATAAACAAAAGAGGCGCCCTTGGGCGCCTCTTTTTATGGTTTGGCTTATGGCTTGGCACAGTCTGGCGGCTCAAGGAGACAGCGGCTCGCGATGATATTCATCGGCCCCACACTCCGGGCAGGTGTCAAGCTGCTCCGGGTGCAGCACGGTATGGCGCCACTCGCAGTGATCGCACACCAGCACCCCGAGTCCCACCCAGTCCCCCGCCCGGTAGACCCCCTTGTGTTCCAGCTCGTCCGCCAACTCCTGCCACTCCACCTGGGTACGGTCGGTCACGTCCGCCAGCCAGGACCAGGCGGTGTCCTTGAGCGCCAGCATGAAGGCGGACTCCTCCACCTGCTCATCCTTGCGCCCTTCGTCATAGTTGCCCAGATCCCGCTTCACATACTCGGCGATCAGCGCCAGCTCGTCCTGGGTCAGATCCCCGGCCGCCTCCAGATAGGCCTGCACCTTGGCGATCATCCGGTTGAGGTGCTCTCCCTGAAACGCTTCCGTCTCTTCCCACTGCTTCTTGAGCTGGGCGATAAAGGCTTCATACCCTTGTCGACGTTTGTCCATGGCCATCACTCCTCTGCTGAATCCCGATCGAGCCAGACCCTGACCTCGGGCTCGGCGGATACGGGCGGCGGTTGCCATTCTCACTTCGTTGCGACTCTTGCGGCTCTGCAAATCCTCGCGGGTACCGGACCTGGCCCGAGACCGGGCGGATGCTGGCGGTTGTTGCCGCCGCAGGATATGGGTATTCTATCGGGATTTCCCAGCCGTTTTATCTATTCATTTCACAGATCCGGATGTCACCAATGCAAGAGCAATACGTTCCCCAATCCATAGAACCAGCAGTGCAGAAGCACTGGGATGCCAAGAAAACCTTCAAGGCGGTGGAGAAAGTAGACAAGGAAAAGTTCTACTGCCTCTCCATGTTCCCCTATCCGTCTGGTCGTCTACACATGGGGCACGTTCGCAACTACACCATAGGTGATGTGATCTCCCGTTATCAACGGCTCAATGGCAAGAACGTGCTGCAACCCATCGGTTGGGACGCCTTCGGCCTGCCGGCAGAAAACGCCGCCATCAAGAACAACACGGCGCCGGCCCCCTGGACCTACGAAAACATCGAATACATGAAGAACCAGCTGAAGATGCTGGGTCTGGGCTATGACTGGGATCGGGAGCTGGCCACCTGCAAGCCGGACTACTACCGCTGGGAGCAGTGGTTCTTCACCAAGCTCTACGAAAAGGGCCTGGTCTACAAGAAGACCTCTTCCGTCAACTGGTGCCCGAACGACATGACGGTGCTGGCCAACGAGCAGGTAGTGGACAACTGCTGCTGGCGCTGTGACACCCCGGTGGAACAAAAAGAGATCCCTCAGTGGTTCATCAAGATCACCGACTACGCCGAAGAGCTGTTGAACGACATCGACAATCTGGAAGGCTGGCCGGAGATGGTCAAGACCATGCAGCGCAACTGGATTGGCCGCTCCGAAGGGGTCAACATCAGCTTCAATATCGACGGTCAGGCCGAGCACCTCGAGGTCTACACCACCCGTCCGGACACCTTCATGGGTGTGACCTATGTGGGCATCGCCGCCGGTCACCCGCTGGCGCAGCAAGCAGCCCAGAACAATCCGGAGCTGGCCGCCTTCATCGAAGAGTGCAAGAACACCAAGGTAGCCGAAGCTGAACTGGCCACCATGGAGAAGAAGGGCATGGCAACCGGCCTCTACGCCATTCACCCGCTGGATGGCCGCAAGGTGCCCGTCTGGGTCGCCAACTTCGTGCTGATGAACTACGGCACCGGCGCCGTGATGGCGGTACCGGGTCACGACCTGCGTGACCACGAATTCGCCACCAAGTACGGCCTCGAGATCAAGCCTGTCATCAAGCCGGTTGATGGTGACGTCGACGTGAGCGAAGCGGCTTATACCGAGAAGGGCGTGCTGTTCAACTCCGGCGAGTTCGACGGCCTCGACTTCCAGGGTGCCTTCGATGCCATCGCCAACAAGCTGGAAGGGCTCGGCAAGGGCAAGCGCACCGTCAACTACCGTCTGCGCGACTGGGGTGTCTCCCGTCAGCGCTACTGGGGCGCTCCCATCCCCATGCTGACCCTGGCGGACGGTACCGTGGTGCCGACCCCGGAAGATCAGCTTCCGGTACTGCTGCCGGAAGACGTGGTGATGGATGGCATCCAGAGCCCGATCAAGGCCGACGCCGAGTGGGCCAAGACCACCTACAACGGCCAGGAAGCGTTCCGCGAGACCGATACCTTCGACACCTTCATGGAGTCCTCCTGGTACTACGCCCGCTACTGCTCCCCGGACTACGACAAGGGCATGCTGGATCCGGCGGCTGCCAACCACTGGCTGCCGGTGGATCAATACATCGGCGGCATCGAGCACGCCTGTATGCACCTGCTCTACGCCCGCTTCTTCCACAAGCTGCTGCGTGATGCGGGCCTCGTGAACAGCGACGAGCCGTTCAAGCGCCTGCTCTGCCAGGGCATGGTGCTGGCCGACGCCTTCTACTACAAGGATGAGAAGGGCGGCAACGTCTGGGTCAGCCCCCTCGACGTCAAGGTGGAACGTGACGACAAGGGCCGCATCACCAAGGCGGTCGACCTTGAGGGTCGTGAAGTGATCCACTCCGGCATGACCAAGATGTCCAAGTCCAAGAACAACGGCATCGACCCGCAGTTGATGGTGGAGCGTTACGGCGCCGATACCGTCCGTCTGTTCATGATGTTTGCCTCCCCGGCCGAGATGACCCTGGAGTGGTCCGACTCCGGCGTAGAGGGTGCCCAGCGCTTCCTGCGTCGCCTGTGGCGCATCACCTTCGAGCACGTATCCGGTGGCGCCGTTGCCGCACTGGACGTCGCCGCCCTCACCAGCGACCAGAAAGCCGTGCGCCGCGAGCTGCACAAGACCATCGCCAAGGTGAGCGACGACGTGGGTCGCCGTCAGACTTTCAACACCGCCATCGCTGCCATCATGGAGCTGATGAACAACCTGGCAAAACTGGGCAGCGACGCTCAGGATCGCGCCCTGATGCAGGAAGCGCTGGAAGCGGTCGTGGTCATGCTCTACCCCATCACCCCGCACATCGGCTTCGAGCTGTGGAAGATGCTGGGCAAGGAAGGGGACATCGATGTCGCGGCCTGGCCGGTGGCCGACGAAGCGGCCATGGTCGAGACCGAGAAGCTGGTGGTGGTGCAGATCAACGGCAAGATGCGCGGCAAGCTGACCGTGCCGGCCGAGATAAGCCAGGCCGACGTCGAGAAGCTGGCCATGGCCGATGCGTCCGTACAGAAGTTCACCGACGGTCTGACCGTGCGCAAAGTCGTGTACGTGCCGGGCAAACTGCTCAACATCGTGGCCAACTGATGACGCCTCCCCTGGCGGCGGCCGACGGTCTGGGCCAGGGGCTGACGACACACGGATGATGACGGCGGGCCCTGCGCCCGCCGCTCTTCCCTTCATGCAAAGAGGATTTTTTATGGGCACCATCTTCACGCGCTGGATGGCCATCGTGCTGGCAGGACTGTTGCTGCAGGCCTGCGGTTTTCAGATGCGGGGCACCGCCATTCCCCCCGAACTGATGACCATGAAAGTGGTCGGTGACAACAAGAGCGACTTCTACCGACTGGTCACCACCCGCCTCAAGGCCGCTGGCGTGCAGCTCGCCGACAAGGAGGGCATCCCGGTGCTGACCCTGGCCGGGGTACGTAGCCGCAGCCAGGTCGCCTCCGTCGACTCCATCGGCCAGGACCGCGAATACCTGCTCAGTTACAGCACCCAGTTCACCGTGGTCATGCCGGGCAAACCGACCCAGGTCTTCCCCATCACCTTCAACCGCAGCTTCCTGAACAAGCCGGATGCGGCACTCGCCTCCTCCCGCGAGCAGGAACAGCTCGGCAAGGAGATGCAGGAGCAGGCCGCCAACCTGGTTATTCGCCAGCTCAGTCAGGTCAAGTTCTGATGCGCGTATCTTGATGAGAGGGTGTTGATGAGAGTCTATCCCGAGCAGTTTGCGGATCATCTCAAGGCAGGGCTCAAGCCCTGCTATCTCATTTTTGGGGACGAGCCCCTGCTCAAGCTGGAAGCCGTCGACGCCGTGCGCCAGGTGGCACGCAAACAGGGCTTCGATGAACGCCACAGCTTCGTGGTGGAACAGGGGCTGGACTGGAACCAGGTCTACGATGCCTGCCAGGCCATGAGCCTGTTCTCGGCCCGCCAGATCATCGAGCTGGAGCTGCCCGCCAAGATCGACAAGGATCTCGCCGCCCGCATCAGCGACATTGGCAAGCAGCTCCACCCCGACCTGCTGCTGGTGCTCTCGGGCCCCCGCCTCAACCAGACCCAGATGAAGGCGGCCTGGTTCGACAAGCTGAGCCAGAGCGGCACCTATGTACCGGTCAACCACCCCGAGCCCCGCTTCTTCCCGCGCTGGATGAGCGCCCGCTTTCAGCGCTTCGGCCTCAAGGCACTGCCGGATGCGGTCAACTTCATGTGCCACGCCTACGAGGGCAACCTGCTGGCCGCGAGCCAGGAGATCGAGAAGCTGACCCTGCTCTCGCCGCCCCAGCCCATCAGCGTCGCCTATCTGCAGGAGACCATCATCCGCCACGCCCACTTCACTCCCTTCCAGCTCGTCGATACCCTGCTGGAAGGAAAGGTGAACCGGGCCCAGCGCATCCTGCTGGCCCTGCGCGCCGAGGGCACCGAACCCGGCATGCTGGCCTGGACCCTGTGCCGCGAGCTGGAGCAGCTCACCGAGCTGGCGCTGGCCGCCCGCGCCGGACAGCCCCTGGTGGAGCATTTCAGCCGCCTGCGCATCTGGCAGAGCCGCCAGCAGCTCATCCAGCAGGCGCTGACCCGGCTTCCCTTCCCCAAGATCCGGCAACTCTGGCAACTGATGGCCCAGCTGGACCATGCCCAGCGCCATTTCGACACCGAACAGGCCTGGCTGATGCTGCAAACCATCGCCCTCGGCTTTCGTGACGGTACCCCGCTCCCCCTGCTGGAGACGGAATCATGCTGACACCGCCCATCGGGATCCTCGGCGGCACCTTCGATCCCATTCACATCGGCCACCTGAGGCCCGCCATCGAGGCACGGGACGCCCTGGGTCTGGCCGAGGTGCGCCTGCTCCCGAACCATATCCCGCCCCACCGGGCCAATCCGCTCTGCTCCAGCGAGCAGCGGCTCGCCATGGTCCGGCTCGCTGCGGCGGACAACCCGGGATTCGTGGTGGATGAGCGGGAGCTCAGGCGCGACACCCCCTCCTGGACTATCGACACCCTTGTCGAGTTGAGGAGCGAGCTGCCGGACACCCCGCTCTGCTTTTTGATGGGGATGGATTCCCTGCTCGGCCTGCCGGGCTGGCACCGCTGGCAGGAGCTGCTCGATTACGCCCATCTGGTGGTGAGCTGCCGCCCAGGCTGGCAACCGGATTATTCCGTCCAGGTTGCCGAGCTGCTGGCCCGCCACCAGACCCGGGACATTCAGGATCTCCATCGCCAGCGCCACGGTCATGTCTGGCTTTGTGACAACCTGCCCGTCGAGCTGTCGGCCACACGCCTGCGTGCCCTGCTCGCGGCAGGCCAGGATCCCAAATACCTGCTGCCCAACCCGGTCGCCGACTATATCCGGCGCCACGGGCTCTACCGCTCATCGGCAACGCAGTAAACGGCGCCACGCAGGCGGATCAGCCGACACGTCCGGGCGCACCGGGCCCGGCCCTGACTATTGCCAGGCCGGGTTGCACACTATAGTGATCGTCAAGGGGCCCCTCCCCCACGGGACGCCTCCCCGGGCGATGCTCCCTTTGCCAGGCTGGGAAACGGGAGTGACCATGATATAATCCGCCGCCCTCTGGCGCCGGAAGATAGGAGAAGACATTGCAAGGCCAAGAATTGCTCGCCTTTATCGTCGACAAGATCGATGACATGAAAGGCCGCGACATCATCACCCTCGATGTGCGCGGCAAATCCAGCATCACGGACACCATGATCATCTGCTCCGGCAACTCCAATCGTCACGTCAGTGCCATCGCCCACAACCTCGCCAGCGAGGCCCGTCATGCGGGGCTCGACCTGCTGAGCGTGGAAGGGGAACTCACCGGTGAGTGGGTGCTGGTGGACATGGGGTCGGTCATCGTCCACGTGATGCAGGATGAGTACCGCGACTTCTACCAGCTGGAAAAACTCTGGAGCGGCGCCGCCCAGGTCAATTCGCAATAAAGGGCGACAGCGTAACCAAAGATGAAGATCCAGTTGATTGCCGTGGGCACCAAGATGCCTGCCTGGGTAGAGCATGGCTTCGAAGAGTACCGTCGCCGCTTCCCCAAAGACATGCCGTTCGAGCTGGTCGAGATCGGCGCAGGCAAGCGCGGCAAGAATGCCGACATTCCCCGCATCCTGCAAAAGGAAGGGGAAGCCATGCTGGCCGCCGCCGGCCGCTCCCGTATCGTGACCCTGGACATTCCGGGCAAGCCCTGGACCACGGAGCAGCTCGCCGTGCAACTGGAAGCCTGGAAGCTGGATGGCCGGGATGTGGCGCTGCTGGTGGGTGGCCCGGAGGGGCTCTCCCCCGAGTGCAAGGCTGCCGCGGAGCAGAGCTGGTCTCTCTCGCCCCTGACCCTGCCCCATCCCTTGGTGCGGGTACTGGTGGCCGAGAGCCTCTATCGCGCCTGGAGCATCACCACCAATCACCCTTATCACAGAGAGTGACCCATGCCGACCCTGAGCATGCATTTCTCCTCTCTCACCCGCACGTCAGCCACAAGGTAACGGCATGCTGAAGAATCGCATTGAAATGCGCGATCACAGTGCCGAGGGACGTCTGTTCTTCCGGCGCACCCTGGTCGCCTACATCGGCATGGTCACCCTCATGCTGGTGCTGCTGGCTAACCTCTACTACCTGCAAGTAGAGTCTTACGAAACTTATCAGACCCGATCCAACGACAACCGCATCCGTGTGGTACCGGTGGCGCCGCCCCGTGGCCTCATCTACGACGCCAACGGTGTCCTGCTGGCGGAAAACCGCCCTGTCTACAGCCTGGAGATCGTGCCCGAAGAGACCGAGAACCTGGAGAAGACCGCGGACGACCTCATCACCCTGCTGGCCCTGCCGGAGGGGACCAAGGAGAAGTTCCTGGCCGAGGTCAAACGTCAGCGCCGCTTCAAGCCCGTGCCCCTGTTCGAGAAGCTGACCGAATACCAGGTCGCCCTCTTCTCGGTCAACCAGCACAACTACCCGGGGGCCAGCATCGAGGCCTACCTCAAGCGCTACTACCCGTTCGGCGATACCCTGACCCATGCCCTGGGCTACGTGGCCAAGATCAACACCCGTGACGTGGAGCGCCTCGAGAAGGAGGAGAAGCTCGCCAACTATGCCGCCACCAAGGACATCGGCAAACAGGGGGTAGAGAAGTACTACGAGGATCAGCTGCACGGCGTGGCGGGTTATCAGGAGGTCGAGGTGAACAACCGCGGCCGGGTGGTGCGCACCCTGAAATTCCAGCCCCCCGAGCCCGGCAAGGACATCTACCTCAACATCGACATCCGCCTGCAGTTGAAAGCCCAGGAGCTGCTGGCCGGCCGCCGGGGCGCCATCGTGATGATGGAGCCCAACACCGGCGCCATCCTGGCCATGGAGTCGAGCCCGAGCTACGACCCCAACCTGTTCGTGACCGGCATCTCCAGCGCCAACTACTCGGCGCTGCTCAACGATCCCGCCCGGCCGCTGGTCAACCGCACCACCCAGGGCATCTATGCCCCCGCCTCCACCGTCAAGCCCATGATGGCGGTGATGGGGCTCAATGAGGGGGCGATCACCCCCAATTACCGCTACTTCGGCGGGCCCAGCTTCTCCATCCCGGGCACCACCAAGAAGTTCCGGGACTGGCGCCGCTGGGGCCACGGCTGGCTCGACGTCTATCGCGCCATCGAGGTCTCGGCGGATACCTATTTCTACGATCTCGCCTACCGGGTCGGCATCGACAAGATCAACAGCTACATGACCAAGTTCGGCTTCGGCCAGTACAGCGGCGTGGACCTCTATGAAGAGACCCGGGGCGTCATGCCCTCCCGGGACTGGAAGATGGCCCGCTGGCGTCAACCCTGGTACCAGGGGGACACCATCTCCATCGGCATCGGCCAGGGCTACTGGAGCGCCACCCCGATCCAGCTCGCCAAGGCCATCAGCATCCTGACCCAGAACGGTCACGACGTGACGCCGCACCTGCTCAAGAGCACAGCCTCCTCCGATGGCGTGGTCAACGCCCCCATCAACCCGAACGTGGCCATCGCCGCCAAGAGCGATACCTACTGGCAGGTGGCCAAGGACGGCATGTGGCGCGTCATCAACGGCCACGAAGGGACGGGGCGCCGCGCCTTCGCCAATACCCCCTACAAGGCGGCGGGCAAGTCTGGCACCGCCCAGGTGGTGGGCCTGAAAGAGAACCAGGTCTACAACGCGGCCACCACCAAGGTGGAGCACCGCGACAACGCCCTGTTCGTCGCCTTCGCTCCCTTCGAGGCACCCAAGGCGGTGGTCGCCCTGGTGCTGGAGAACGCCGGGGGCGGCAGCGCCATGGCGGCACCGGTCGCCCGCCACATGCTGGATGCCTATCTGCTGCCGCCGGAACCCCAGTTGCCACCGGCACCGGAAAAGCCGTCCCAACCGAGTGAGGTCGTTTCCCAATGAGTAATTCTGCCCGCCAGCAGAGCATCTGGTACAAGCTGCACATCGACCTGCCGCTGCTGCTCGGCCTGCTGACCCTGATGGCCCTCTCCATGGTGGTGCTCTACTCCGCCTCGGGCCAGGATCTCGACTCCATCGTGCGCCAGCTGGTGCGCGGCGCCCTGGCCTTCGGTCTGATGATCGGCATGGCCCAGCTGCCGCCCTCCCTCTATGCCCGCTGGTCGGTGCCCCTGTTTGCGGTGGTGGTGCTGCTGCTCATCGCGGTGGACGTGTTCGGCCATATCGGAAAGGGGGCCCAGCGCTGGCTCGATCTCGGCTTCATGAAGTTCCAGCCCTCCGAGGTGATGAAACTCTCCATGCCCATCATGGTGGCCGCCTGGCTCAGCCGGCACTCCCTGCCGCCAAAGTTCAGCCATGTGATGATCGCCCTGGTGATGGTGCTGCTGCCCACCCTGCTGATCGCGGCCCAACCCGATCTCGGCACCTCCATCCTGGTGGCCGCTTCCGGCTTCTTCGTCATCTTCCTGGCGGGGATCAGCTGGTGGCTCATCGGGCTCGCGGTCTTGCTCATCTGCGCCTTCATGCCGGTACTCTGGTTCTTCCTGATGCACGACTACCAGCGCCAGCGGGTGCTGATGCTGCTGGACCCGGAGAAGGACCCGCTCGGTCGCGGCTATCACATCATCCAGTCCAAGATTGCGATCGGCTCCGGCGGCGTGTTCGGCAAGGGGTGGCTGCAAGGTACCCAGTCCCAGCTCGAATTCCTGCCAGAGCGCCACACCGACTTCATCTTCGCCGTCTTCAGCGAGGAGTTCGGTCTGGTGGGAGTGGCCCTCTTGCTGGTCATCTACCTCTACATCATCAGCCGCTGCCTGTTTATCTCCATGCAGGCCCAGAACAGCTTCGAACGCCTGCTGGGGGGCGCCCTGACCCTGACCTTCTTCGTCTATGTGTTCGTCAACATGGGCATGGTAAGCGGCATCCTGCCAGTGGTAGGAGTTCCCCTGCCACTGGTGAGCTACGGCGGCACCTCCATGGTGACCCTGATGGCGGGCTTCGGCGTTCTGATGTCCATCCAGACCCACAGGCGGCTGCTCGCCTGATGCGGCTCGGCTGGCTGGCTCTATCTCTGTGCACCCTGACGGCGGGTGCTGCCGTCTCGCCGGCCCGGCTCAGCCTGCTGGCCGAGCAGCAGCAGGTGCCGCTGGCAGAGTTGCAGGCCGCCGCCGCCCAGGCCAGCCTGCGCCAGGAGGTACTGGACACCATCCGCCGCCCCTGGGAAGCCAAGCCCTGGCACCGCTACAGGCCGCTGTTCGTCACCCCGGAGCGCATCCGGGACGGAGTGGGATTCTGGCAGCGCCATGCCGCCACCCTGGCACGGGCCGAGCAGACCTACCAGGTCCCCGCCTCCCTCATCGTCGCCATCATCGGCATCGAGACCTTTTACGGTCGACAGATGGGCCGCCATCCGGTGCTCGACAGCCTTTACACCCTGGGATTCCACTACCCAGAACGGGCGGATTTCTTCGCCAAGGAGTTTGCCCAGCTGGTGCTGCTTGCCCGGGAAGAGAAGTGGCCGCTCACCAATCTCAAGGGCTCCTATGCCGGCGCCATGGGCATGGGCCAGTTCATGCCCTCCAGCTACCGCCACTACGCGGTCGACTTCGACGGAGACGGCAAGCGGGATCTCTTCGCCAACCCGGCAGATGCCATCGGCAGCGTGGCCAACTACTTCGCCCTGCACCACTGGCGCTGGGGCGAGCCGGTGGTGGAGCCCGCCTTGATCGGATTGGCGCCAGTAGGTACCCTGCTTGCACCCGAGCCCGAGCTAAGACACCGCTGGGCAGAGCTGGCCGCTGCGGGCATAGAAGTCGCCACACCGCCGTCACCCGAGACGCCGGTAAAACTGCTGGCGATGGAGCAGGCCGAAGGACCGGAATACTGGGTCGCGCGCCACAATTTTTACGTGATCACCCGCTACAATCGCAGCCCTCTCTATGCGATGGCGGTGCATCAACTCAGTCAAGCAATCCAGGACGCTTATGCATTACAGCCACAAACTTCTTCCCCTCAGCCTGACCTTGTTGCTGGCCGCCTGTAGCAGCCAACCCGAGCCCCAGCCGCTGCCGCCAGAGCCCATCCCCCAGGAGAAGCCCCAGGTCATCGAGATTCCCCAGGCGACCGGCGCCATTCCCCGCCCCGAACCCATGAGCGAGAGCGGCAACCGGGACTACTGGATCGGCAAGCAGAAGTTTGAGGTGTGGCGCGACGTCAAGCACTACAGCGAGGAAGGCACTGCCAGTTGGCTCTCCCGGGATCTGGACGGCAACAAGACTGCCAACGGTGACGTGCAGGACAGCACCCTGTTCAGCGCCGCCCACCGCAACCTGCCCCTGCCAAGCTACGTGCGGGTCACCAATCTGGACAACGGTCTGGAGACCATAGTTCGCGTCAATGATCGCGGCCCCTTCGGCAGCGATCGCCTCATCGATCTCTCCCACGCCGCCGCCGCGCAGCTGGAGATGGTGGAAGGGGGTGAGGCCCGGGTGCGCCTCGAACTCATCACCGATCAGCCGGATCAGATGGTAGAGATGGTGCCCATGACCCCGATGACGCCCATGGAGCCTGCGGCGCCAGCAGCCAATTCCTTCGCGAACGAGACGCCGGCCCCCACGGCACCGGCCAAGGCCGCGCCTGCTCCTGCCGCCACGGCAACCACCACCGTCTCCCCCCCCAAGGCCGGTGCGACCCAGGGCAAGATGATCCAGGTGCTCGCCAGCGGCTCGCAGGCGCGGGCCGAGGCCATGGGCAAGGTGATGACCCAGCGCTATGGCGTGCCGTACCAGGTGGTGGCACATGGCGCCGTCTTCCGCGTCCTGCTCGGACCCGTGGCCAGCGACAAGCAGGCCCCTCTGCTCGAGCAGATCCGCCAGGGTGGGTTGGAGCAGGCCTTCATCGTGCCCTGATACCCGCCCCGACCTCGCGCCGGGATACGACGCGAGGTCGGGGACCATCCCATAAAATCCCGTCCAGGTCGCATCTCGGACTATGACCGACACGCACATCTGGTATAGTGGGGCCCGCTTTTTTTCAACTTGGGTACATCCCATCCAGGCACCAGGAATTTCAAGATGTCCAAATTTGCCCGCTCCGTTATTCTGGCCTCCCTGTTAAGCGCCACCGCTCAGGCCAACCAGCCTGTTCCGACCCCGGATTCGGCCCTGCCGAGTGCCCAGCCGGTCCCCACTTTGAACAGCGCCCCCATGGTGGTGCCTGCCGCGCCCGAGATCTCCGCCAAGGCCCACATCCTGATCGACTACTTCTCGGGCCAGGTGCTGGCCGAGCAGAACGCCGACGAGCGTCTGCCCCCCGCCAGCCTGACCAAGATGATGACCTCCTACATCGTCGGCGACGAGCTGCACAAAGGGAACATCAAGGGCACCGACATGGTGACCATCAGCCAGAACGCCTGGTCCAAGAACTACTCCGACTCCTCCAAGATGTTCATCGAGGTGGGCAAGCAGGTCTCCGTCGATGATCTCAACAAGGGCATCATCATCCAGTCCGGCAACGACGCCTGCGTCGCCATGGCCGAGCACCTGGCAGGCAGCACCGACTCCTTCGCCAGCCTGATGAACGCCTGGGCCGCCAAGCTCGGCATGAAGGACTCCCAGTTCAAGAACCCCCACGGCCTGGATGAAGAGGGCCACTACAGTACCGCCCGCGACATGGCCCGCCTGGGTCAGGCCCTGATCCACGATCAGCCGGAGGAGTACAAGATCTACTCCCAGAAGTCCTTCGTGTTCAACGGCATCACCCAGCACAACCGCAACCGCCTGCTGTGGGACCAATCCCTGCAGGTTGACGGCATCAAGACAGGTCACGTCAGCCAGGTCGGCTACAACCTGGTCTCTTCCGCCACCAACAACGAAGGCATGCGCCTGATCGCCGTGGTCATGGGGGCCAACAGCGAGGCCTCCCGCGCTGCCGAGAGCAAGAAGCTGCTCACCTACGGCTTCCGCTTCTTCCAGAGCCTGACCCCCTACAAGGCGGGCACCGAACTGGTCACCCAGAAGATCTGGATGGGCGACAAGCCGGAAGTGAAGCTGGGGGTCGACAAGGACGTCTCCGTGCTGGTCACCCGTGGCCAGGGCAACAACCTCAAGGCGGACTTCCAGCTGGAGAGCGAGCTGAAGGCGCCCCTGGCCAAGGGCCAGCGCGTCGGCACCGTGTACCTCAAGCAAGGGGACAAGGAGATCAAGCAGGTTCCCCTGGTTGCCCTGGAAGAGGTGCAGGAAGGTGGCCTGATGAGCCGCCTGTGGGATTACCTGGTGATGCTGGTCTCCAGCTGGTTCAAGTAACAGACCCTTCCTCAAGCAGCGGCGCCAACAGGCGCCGCTCCTGTCTTTTGCGGTCTGTCCAGTCAATAACCCTGTAATCTGCAGGTTCCGCCGACTGACGATTTGTGGTAAAAAGCAGCATTTCCACGTCTTGCCGCACCGCCGGGTCTTGATCCCGAGGCGGCTCATGCCCATATAGACTGGGAACTGTCCCCTGGGGGCAGATGAGGGGACCGTTTCGGCGGCCCTCAAAGACGTAAAGATGACGTCGCGTCCCGGCGACCCAGAAAGGTGAAGTAGATGAATACCAAGTTTGATGAACTGCTGGAGTTCCCCTGCAAGTTCCCGTTCAAGGTGCTTGGCGTGGCCGATCCCGCCCTGCCCGACATGGTGGTGGAAGTGCTGCAGCAACATGCTCCCGGCACCTACAGCCCGACCGTTCAACCTAGCTCCAAGGGCAACTATCACTCGGTACGGGTGACGGTCACCGCCCAGAGCAAGGAACACATCGAGGCCATGTATACCGCCCTTGGCAAGATCGAGCTGGTTCGTTACGTCCTGTAAGTTGCCTCTCTCGCCCCGCCACCGGGGCGACTGATTATTTGCCGCCCGGTCGCAGCGGCGACCGTACCGACACCGCGCCGCCAGTGAGGAAAGATGTCACTCGAAACGCCCGCCGAGCCACAACCGTCAGCCGGCCAACTGCTCGTCAGACAGCTGGGCCGTCGCCCCTACCAGCCGGTGTGGGACGCCATGAAGGCGTTCACCGACAATCGCACCCCCGACACCCCGGACGAGTTCTGGGTGGTGGAGCATGACCCCGTCTACACACAGGGTCAGGCCGGCAAGGCCGAACACCTGCTCGCCCCCGGCAACATCCCGGTGGTGCAGAGTGATCGCGGTGGCCAGGTGACCTATCACGGCCCGGGCCAGCTGGTGCTCTACGTGCTGGTGGATGTGCGCCGCAGCAAGCTCTCGGTACGGGAGCTGGTGACCTGCCTCGAAACCGCCATCATCAACACGCTCGCCAAAAGCAATATTGAGGCCTACGCCAAGGCCGATGCCCCGGGCGTCTACGTGAAGAGCGATCTGGGTATGGAGGCCAAGCTGGCGTCCCTGGGCTTGCGCATTCGCAAGGGGTGCTCGTTCCACGGGTTGGCCCTCAACGTCAACATGGACATGACTCCCTTCCTGCGCATCAATCCGTGCGGCTATGCGGGCATGGCCATGACCCAGACCAGCGCCCTGGGCGGCCCACAGAGCGTCGCCGAGGCACAGTCCCTGCTGGTGACGGAGCTGGCCCGCCTGATTGGCTACCAAGAGATCACGAATACCGAAGAGGCGGCATGAGCAACCCCATGCCCCGTGGTCACGAGGGAGCCGCAAGGCCTCTGGTGACCGTCAACCAGACAATAACAAACACCGAGAGTGAATCATGAGCAAACCCGTTCGTATGGAGCCGGGCGTCAAGCTGCGCGATGGCGACAAGATGGCCCTGATCCCGGTGAAATTCATGCCGGATCCCAACGAGGAAGTGCTGCGCAAGCCGGAGTGGATGCGGATCAAGCTGCCGCCGTCGAGCCAGAAGATCGAGCACATCAAGAGCACCCTGCGCAAAAACAAGCTGCACTCTGTGTGTGAAGAGGCTTCCTGCCCCAACCTGGCGGAGTGCTTCAACCACGGCACCGCGACCTTCATGATCATGGGCGCCATCTGTACCCGCCGCTGCCCCTTCTGCGACGTGGCCCACGGCCGTCCGTTGCCGCTGGATCCGGAGGAGCCGAAGAAGCTGGCGCTGACCATCAAGGAGATGGGGCTCAAATACGTGGTGATCACCTCGGTGGACCGCGACGATCTGCGGGACGGCGGTGCCCAGCACTTCGCCGACTGCATCAAGCAGATCCGCGAGCACAGCCCGCAGACCCGCATCGAGATCCTGACCCCGGACTTCCGTGGCCGGATGGAGCAGGCGCTGGAGGTGTTCCGCGAGACCCCGCCTGACGTGTTCAACCACAACCTGGAAACCGCCCCGCGCATGTACCGGGTCGCCCGGCCGGGTGCCGACTACAAGTGGTCGCTGGAGCTGCTGCGCCGCATCAAGGAGATGCACCCCCACGTGCCGACCAAGTCCGGCGTCATGATGGGTCTGGGCGAAACCAACGAAGAGATCGTGCAGGTACTCAAGGACTTGCGCGAGCACGGCGTCAACATGCTGACCCTGGGCCAGTACCTGCAACCGAGCCGCCACCACCTGCCGGTGAAGCGTTATGTGCCGCCCGCAGAGTTCGACGAACTCAAGGATGTGGCCATGGATCTCGGCTTCAGCCACGCCGCCTGCGGTCCCTTCGTGCGTTCCTCCTACCACGCAGACCTGCAAGCCAAGGGGGAAGAGGTCAAATAAGCCTCTTTTCCTGCTGGCAGAAAAAAGAGCGCCTCTGGGCGCTCTTTTTTTTATCGCCGTCACCGCGCAGGCAGCGGTTGTCCCTTTGTGATTGGCGCCGTTCTGGCGTAACGTGGCCACTCCCCTTCTCTGGAGTGCTGTGCCGGATGCCGACTCTCACCGTTCGCCTGATCCCCCTGCGTGACGCAGACTTTCCCGCCTATCGCGACTACTTCATCGAGGATTACGCCCAGGATCTTGCCAGCAACCACGGGATGGCGCTGCCTGACGCCCACCGTCAGGCCGACGCCTCGTTGCAGCAGCTCCTGCCACTGGGTGTCGCCACCCCGGGTCATCACCTGCTCGCCATGGTACCTGAAGCCTCGAACGCGCCGGGCGAGCCTCTGGGCTATCTCTGGCACGCCATCGACGGCGCCGCCGGCACCACCTTCATCTACGACTTCTATGTGACACCGCCCCATCGTGGTCGCGGCCTCGGCAAGGCAGCCATGGCCGCCCTGGAAGCGCAGCTCGCCCCCCTAGGCATCCACCAGATCAAGCTGAGGGTGGCCCATGACAACCCGAGGGCACTGGCGCTCTATCAGGCGCTGGGCTTCACCATCACCGGCTACAACATGGCAAAGCGTCTGGATTGAGCACCTTCATTGGGCCACCACCCGGCCCATGGCTCAGAGCGAGATGCCGGAAAAAGACATGAAGCCGAGGGACATCAGCCCGGCCACGATGAAGGTAATGCCGATCCCCCGTAGCCCCTCTGGCACATCCGAATACTTCATCTTCTGGCGCAACCCCGCAATGGCGACGATGGCCAGCAGCCAGCCCAGCCCTGAGCCCGCCCCGTAGACCACGGATTCGATGAAGTCGTAATCCCGCTGGGCCATGAACATCACCCCGCCGAAGATGGCGCAGTGCACCGTCAGCAGCGGCAGATAGATACCGAGCGCGTGATGGAGCGCCGGGAAATGTTTGTCCAGCACCATCTCCATCACCTGCACCAGGGCCGCCAGCACCCCGATATAGACGATGAAATCGAGAAAGCCCAGATCAAACTCCCCGAGGAAGGTACTCTCGGGACGCAGGATATGGCGGTAGATCAGGTTGTTGAGGGGGATGGCGATTACCATGACCACCAGCACCGTCATGCCCAAACCGAAGGCGGTGTTGATGTTCTTGGAAACGGCCAGGAAGGTGCACATGCCAAGGAAGAAGGCCAGCGCCAGGTTTTCCACAAAGATCGACTGGATGAAGAGATTGACGTAATAGTCCATGAATGAGTTCACCACTTGGTTGCAATAAGAGCACGTCCGCGCCCGGCCAACGGCCAGTCGCGAAGATGACGTTTACAGAGAGAGCTGGCGCAGCACCCGGTAATGACCACGGCAGCCGCCAGACTGCCGAGCAGCCCGGTCAGCGGTACTCAATGACGGGGATCAAACGGGCAGGCGCCCGGCTGGTGAACCTAGTCGCCCTGGCAGAAGCGATATTGCAGGTGGTGGCAGCGAAGCCGCCGTGTGTGCAGAGCGCCGAAGTAGTCGGGCCGCTGCCTGAGGTAGATGAGGGGCAGGAAGAACAGCAGGCCACAGAGCAGGCCGAGGATCTCGTGCTGGAACCAGGCCAGCAGCATCTGGTAGAGCTCGGCATGAGCGGCCCCTTCCAGTCGCCGTCCCTGCTCGAAACCGAGCCGCCACTGGGAGGCGGGCGGCAGGCTGACGTTGTCGGCAAGCCCCGGGTTCGCTGGCTCATGGAACAGCATCGGCCGCTCCTGCCCTTGCGTCTCCATTCCCTTAGTTGCAACGACCCCTGCCGCCGCCGCAGCGGCAAGCCAGAGAAGGCAGGCGATGGCAAGCACCATCGGCCATGACGAGGGGCGGCGAGAGGATGACAAGGGGGCTGTCCGTCAAGAAAAATTACAGGTGGAATATATCACAATACCGTCACTTATTGCATTTTCCACCATGAGATATTAACAGGAGCGATATTAAACACCGCCCCATTCCCTAAAACCGGCAAGGTTGCACCACCTTGAGAAAGCGGCTTTCATCTTCCTCAAGGTGAGGGCTTACCCCTGCTGGAAGGCCGGGTGGTAACACACTTCGCCACTGGGCATGGCAGCACCGAACGAGCGGGCCATGAAGTACTCGGCTGGCACGCCGGGCAGCGTCAACCCCGGCTCGGGCACGAAACCGAAACGGCCGTAGAAGCCGGGATCCCCCAGCACCACGCAGCCGGCCGCCCCTATCCCCTTGAGCTCGGCCAGACCCGCGTCCATCAGCCGTGACCCCAGCCCCCTGCCCTGAAGCGCAGGGGAGACGGAAATGGGGCCAAGGCCATACCAGTGCGGGCTGCCATCGCTGATGGTGACCGGCGAGAAGCAGAGGTGGCCGACCACCCGCCCCGCCTGCTCCGCCACCAGCGACAGGCTGAGTGCCCCGGCCTGGCGCAGGTCACGCACGATCAGCTGTTCGTTGTGATCGGTATGGGGGGCATTGAGGAACGCGGCCACGGTCAGCGCTTCAATGGCGTCGTGATCGGCGCCCGTTTCAGGTCGAATGAGAATATTCATAAGGTTTTCTCCGTTTGTTATCTTGCAATGGATGACCTGATCAGACTGCCTGCAGGCAGCAGATCACATAGCCATAGCTGCCCAGGTATTGGCGGTGAATGGCCACTTCCCGGCTCAGATCCTGCCAAGCTGGGCTATCCCCCAGCTCGGCACTGTGGCGCGCCAGATTGCGCTCGATGGGATCCAGATAGTTGTCCCAGGCCCTTGGCGGCAACGGGGTGTGCCACAGACAGCGATAACCCGCCTCCTGCACCGTTTTGAGCAGGCCCGCCAGGGTCTGCATGGCGGGATAATCTCGCTGCCAGAACGCCAGCGCCTCCTCTGGGGGCGTGTCAGTCAGCCACACCAGGTCGCTCAGCACCAGGCAGGCATCAGGATCGGCAAGGTACGCCCGCCAGGCTTTGAGCGCATTGGCCACCCCTATGGTGTAGGCGCTCCCCTCGGCCCAGATGAGATCGGCGGGGACCAGGTCCGCCGGCAGCGCCGCCATGTTGGCGCACAGGGTGGTGACCTGCTCAAAGCCAGCCGCGCTGGCCGATCTCGCCACGGCGGCCAGCGCCTCCTCGTCCAGATCGATGGCCACTATGGTGGCGTCCGTCACCTGTGCCAGCGCCAGGGTGGCGGAGCCGCGCCCGCAGCCCATGTCGAAGATCCGGCGAGGCTGGCTGGGCAGCGCGGCAAATTGCTGCTGGGTGAAGAGGCTATCGCCCGGCCCCCAATAGCTCATGCCATCCAGCAGCAGCTTGAAATCCCGGATGTAGCGCTCATGTTCATTCATGTCTTTGCTGAGCCACTGCAGGTGGTAACGCGCTTTTTCACTGAATCCCTGCTTCATCACCCAGGCAAAGTAAGCCTGCGGGGCTTGATGCTGCAGTTGCCGCTGCCAGGCCTTGAACTCGTCGCCGGAGTGCGCACGCAAACCGGCGAGATCCGCCAGCAGATCCCGGGCGCGTTGCATCCGCGCCAGCTCTTCATCCAGCTCCCTGACCCGGGCCTGCAATGCCGCCTGATCTATCTCGCCAGCCAGACAGGCGAGGCACTGCTTGAGGCTGAGACCACCTGCCTGCAGGGCCTGTACCATCCGCAGCCGCTGCAGATCGTCATCGTCGTAGTGGCGATAGCCGTTGGCGCCCCTCGTGCCCGTAATCACCCCCAGCTTCTCGTAATAGAGCAGGGTAGAGCGGGCCAGGCCGCAGCGCCGGGCCAGTTCGGATATTTTCATGACAGCGACTCGCAGTGGGGTCCGTGACCCGATGAAGGGAAGCTTAAACTGTGAAGCAATAGACGGGTCAACGACAACATCCGGGTTAACACCATAAAAAAACGGCCACCCTGAGGTGGCCGTCATCGACAGCAAGAGAGACTCGCGGGATCAGAGGCCGGCGGCTTCCAGATGCTCCACCAACAACTGCACGCTGCGGTTGCCACGCCACTCGTTGACGTCGAGCCGGTAGACCAGCCGCACCCGCTTCACCGAAGCATCGGGCCAGCGCTGCAAGTCGACGCCAAAGGCGATGGCATCCACCGCGTGGCCGGAATCCGTGGTCAGCATCATCTTGAGGTGCTTCTCCCCCACCAGCCGCTGCTGCACCAGCACGAACTCGCCGTCAAACAGCGGCTCGGGGAAGGCCTGACCCCAGGGGCCGGAGGCGCGAATAAGCTCCGCCAGCTCGAGGGTGAGCTCGTCCGGCAGCAGTTCGCCATCGGTGAGCAGCACCCCGGTCAAGAGCTCAGGGGTCACCAGCTCGCCGATGACCGCCTCAAAAGCCCGCCCGAAGGCCTCGATATTGGCCTTGGGCAGGGTCAACCCGGCCGCCATGGCGTGGCCGCCAAACTTGCCCATCAAGCCGGGGTGGCGGGTATCGAGCAGTTCCAGCGCATCGCGCAGGTGCACCCCCGGGATGGAGCGCCCGGAGCCCTTGAGCTCGGTCTCGCTGCTCTCGGCAAAGGCGATGACCGGGCGGTAGTACTTCTCCTTCACCTTGGAGGCCACCAGCCCCACCACCCCCTGATGCCACTCGTTTCGGTGCAGCACGATGCCGGAGGGCACCTCGCCGTCGCGAAAACGGATCTGCTCCAAAGTGGCGAGCGCCTCCTGCTGCATCCCCTGCTCGATCTCCTTGCGCTCCTGGTTGAGGCTGTCCATTTCGGAGGCGAACTGGCGCGCCAGGTTGATGTCGTCACAGAGCAGACAGGCGACCCCGAGGGACATGTCATCGAGCCGGCCCACCGCGTTGAGGCGCGGCCCCAGCGCAAAGCCGAGATCGGCAGCGCACAGGCGACGACCGTCGCGGCCCGACACATCCACCAGCGCCTGGATGCCGGGGCGACAACGGCCGGCCCGGATCCGCTGCAACCCCTGATGGACCAGGATGCGGTTGTTGCCATCCAGCGCCACCACGTCGGCCACGGTGCCGAGGGCCACCAGATCCAGGTAATCTGCCACGTTGGGGGCGCGCAGCCCCTGGCGCTCATACCAGCCGCTCTGGCGCAAATGGGTGTTGAGAGCCGCCATCAGATAGAAGGCGACCCCGACCCCGGCCAGGGACTTGGAGGGGAAGTCGCAGCCATGCTGGTTGGGGTTCACTATCGCGTCGGCGTCAGGCAGCTCCTGGCCGGGCAAATGGTGATCGGTAACCAGTACCTGCATGCCGGCCGCCTTGGCCGCCGCCACCCCGGCGATGCTGGAGATGCCGTTGTCCACCGTGATCAGGAACTCGGCGCCGCGGGCCACCGCCAGCTCGACGATCTCCGGGGTGAGGCCATAGCCGAACTCGAAGCGGTTGGGCACCAGAAAATCGATGTGGTGCCCCCCCATGGCGCGCAAGGCCAGCACGCACAGGGCCGAGCTGGTGGCGCCGTCGCAGTCAAAGTCACCGACGATGAGAATGCGTTTTTGCGCCGTAAGCGCCTCGGCCAGCAGCGGCACCGCCTGCGCCATGCCGAACAGACGCTGGGGCGGCAGCAGCTGGTTGGCGCTGCGCTCCAGCAGAGCGGGATCTTCTACCCCGCGGCTGGCGAAGATCTGGCGAAGTAGCGGGTGCAGGGTGGCGGGCAGATGGGAATCATCAACTCGCGGACGACGACGGATTTGCAGGGGCATTGATGTGATCCAGTATCTTGAGCAGTTGTTCGGGGCTCTGGTAACCGCGCACCAAGTCGCCATTGGGCAGGACCCAGCTCGGTGACGCCTTGATCCCGAGCCATTGGCTCAGGCCGATATGATGGGCAAGGATCGCATTACAGCCGCTCTCAGGCAAACGATCGCTGAAGTTGAGTTCGCGCAGCAGCCTGGGATCGCACCAGAGCGCCTGCGTCTCGGCCAGCTCGACGAAGGGGGCAGCCAGGGGCAGCAACTGCACGCTCACCCCTCTTTCCTGCAATTGCGGCAACTCGTCCAGCACGGCGTGACAGCGGCGGCAGCCGAGATCGGTAAACAGGGTCACCCGGTAGCGCTCGTTCGGCGCCTTGAGCCAGAGCCGGGCCTCCCCTATCTGGGAGAGCGCCAGCCTGCGTTGCTGCTGCTGGCTGAGCCGGGTGAGGTTTCTCATGTCGTGGGCCAGATCCAGCATGGAGCCCTGCAGCACATAGTCTCCCCTGGCATCGCTGTAGAGCAGTCCCTGGGCCGTGCCCAGCAGATAGAGGCCCGGCATGGGGGTCTCGTCCACCAGGTAGACCTGCACACCGAGGCGCTGCTCTATGGTCTGTTTCAACACATGGGGGTCCATCCCCGCGCTGGCCGCAAAAGCGCACAGCAGCATCATTCCCAGCAGTAAATATCGCATCAGCTCATTCACTTGGCATGATTGAAGGGTCTCATAAGGTAACCCAGACAATTCCCTCTCCCAAAGACCTTAATTAGTGATTGATTAATAACGTCCGCAAGAAAAAATCACGGGATGACAGGTTGCCAATCGGGCTTGAGCCCCGCAAGCTAATCAGGACGACGGGAGACATCTTTAGTCATCCCTCTGTTTTGCTGATGTTTTATTATTCAAATCGACGTGCGCTCAGGTGGCACTTCGTCCATTTCTAGGGGGAAAAATGAGTCTGATTCAAGAGTTCAAGGCCTTTGCATCCAGGGGCAATGTGATCGACATGGCTGTCGGTATCATCATAGGTGCCGCCTTTGGCAAGATTGTCTCCTCCTTCGTGGGAGACGTGATCATGCCCCCCATCGGGCTGATCCTGGGGGGCGTGGATTTCAGCGATCTCGCCGTGACCCTGAAGGCCGCCGAAGGGGATGCCCCTGCCGTGGTCATCGCCTACGGCAAGTTCATCCAGACCTGTATCGACTTCCTGATCATCTCCTTCGCCATCTTCATGGGGCTCAAGGCCATCAACACCCTGAAGAAGAAGCAGGAAGAGGAAGCCGCTGCCCCGGCCGGCCCCACCAAGGATCAGGAGCTGCTGACCGAGATCCGCGACTTGCTGAAATCCCAGCAGGGGAAATAACCGTTTCCTCCCTGTCGTGTGCTGAAAAAAAACCGCCTTCGGGCGGTTTTTTGTTGCAAGGCAGGTGAGGCGATCAGGCTCTGGGGTGGTGCTGGCCGTGCAGTGCCTTGAGCCGCTCGTTGGCCACGTGGGTATAGATCTGGGTTGTGGAGAGATCCGCGTGGCCCAGCAGCATCTGCACCACTCGCAGATCGGCGCCGTGATTGAGCAGGTGGGTGGCGAAGGCGTGACGCAGGGTGTGGGGGGAGAGCTCGCCCTGGATGCCGGCGCGCTGGGCATAGAGCTTGATGCGGTGCCAGAAGGTCTGACGGGTCATCATGCGCGCCTGCTTGGAGGGGAACACCACGTCCGAGCTGGTGCCGCCGAGGAGCAGGGTACGCGCCTCCCGGTAGTAGCGCTCCAGCCAGTGCACCGCCTCCTCCCCCATGGGGACCAGGCGCTCCTTGTTGCCCTTGCCCACCACCCGCACCAGCCCCTGGCGCAGGCTGACGTGTTCGGCGGTCAGCCCCACCAGCTCGGACACCCGCAGCCCGGTGGCGTAGAGCAGCTCGAGCATTGCCTTGTCCCGCAGCTCCAGCGGATCGTCCACCAGGGGGGCTTGCAGCAGCGCCTCCACCTCGGCTTCGCTCAGATCCGATGGCAGCTTTTTGGGGAGCTTTGGCCCCTCCAGCAGCACGGTGGGATCGTCGCTGCGCAGCTTCTCGCGATTGAGATACTGGTAGAAGCGGCGCAGGGCCGAGAGGAAACGGGCCGTACTGCTGGCCGCGAACTGATGGTCCACCCGCCAGGCGAGGTAGTGCTGGATGTCGTCCAGCCCCGCCAGCAGCAGGGAACCGCCTTGCTCATCGAGCCAGAGGGCAAATTTTTCCAGGTCGCTGCGATAGGAGCTGACCGTGTTGTCGGAAAGCCCCCGCTCCAGCCAGAGGGCGTCGAGAAACGGCTCGATCAGGGGATGGGATTCTGCTTTGCTCATGGTGCGCCGCGCTCAGGGAAACAGGTCGCCATTGTAACGTGCCGACCCACCCGGGCCGCAAGGCAAGGCTGCACATCCTCTCAGGCGGTGAAGAGCCCGGCGCAATCTGCTAGACTGGCGCCCTCCCCCCGGGCGCCGCTGTGCCGGTCACGCCCCTTGCCGACTGCGATCAAGAGAAGAGCGATGAAGATAGGTTTGTTTTATGGCTCCACCACCTGCTACACCGAGATGGCCGCCGAGAAGATCCGCGCCCTCATCGGCCCCGAGCTGGTCGATCTCCACAACATCAAGGATGTGCCCCTCGCCCGCATGCAGGAGTACGACATCCTGATCCTGGGCATCTCCACCTGGGACTTCGGCGAGCTGCAGGAGGACTGGGAATCCCGCTGGGAAGACATCGCCGACCTGCATCTGGAGGGACGCATCATCGCCCTGTTTGGCATGGGCGATCAGCTGGGCTATGGGGAGTGGTATCAGGATGCCCTCGGCCTGCTGCACGATCAGCTGGTCCCCAAGGGAGTCAAGCTGGTGGGCTACTGGCCCAACGAGGGGTACGAGTTTGACGCCTCCAAGGCGCTCATCGACGATGGCCGTCACTTCGTCGGGCTGGCCCTCGATGACGCCAACCAGTACGACCAGACCGAGTCCCGCATCGAGCAGTGGGTCGACCAGATCCTGAGCGAGATCCACGAACTGCTCTGACCCTGGCCGTCTGGATGTTCGACGACGCCAGCCAATGGACGACCAGACCGACCCCGCATCGAGCAGTGGGTCGACCAGATCCTGAGCGAGATCCACGAACTGCTCTG
Organism: Aeromonas sp. ASNIH8; assembly: GCF_002919855.1. Lineage (NCBI taxonomy): Bacteria > Pseudomonadati > Pseudomonadota > Gammaproteobacteria > Aeromonadales > Aeromonadaceae > Aeromonas > Aeromonas sp. ASNIH8. Next base: position 36,466 of record NZ_PQLN01000004.1, read on the forward strand.
ATCCTGATCGCCTGGATGTTCGACGACGCCAGCCAATGGGCGACCAGATCGACCCCGTATCGAGCAGTGGGTCAACCAGATCCTGAGCGAGATCCACGAACTGCTCTGACCTTTATCGCCTGGATGTTCGACGACACCGGCCAATGGGCGACCAGACCGACCCCGTATCGAGCAGTGGGTCGACCAGATCCTGAGCGAGATCCACGAACTGCTCTGACCCTGATCGCCTGGATGTTCGACGACGCCAGCCATTGGACGACCAGACCGACCCCGTATCGAGCAGTGGGTCAACCTCATATAAAACGAGCGCCATGAGCGGCGCCAACCTCCCCTGCCGGTAGCCTGCGCTCGGGCTGCCGGGCGCATAAATCGCACCGATTTTCTCGTTTGGTATCATCGGCTGACGCTATAGCGACTTTTTGCTTCTGGTCTGCAACAATGAGGTCGACACCCCATAACAACACAACGCCGGGTGTCGGAAGCAAACGGACAGACCAGAAAAGGATATTCTATGACTTCATTCTCCCTGTTGGCCCCCGCCATCGCACGCGACGTGCTCGATCACGCGCTGGCGCTGGGTGCCGATTTCGCCGAGCTGTTTGTGGAGCACAAGCGCCGCAGCCAGCTCAGCCTGCTCTCCAGCCAGATAGAGAACATCAGCGGTGGTCTCGACTTCGGTATCGGCGTTCGCCTGTGCTACGGCCACAAGGTGCTCTACGGCTACACCAACCTGGCCGATCGCAACGAGCTCTTGCGCATCGTTACCCTGCTGGCGGCCAAGGACAGGCGTGACCCCGTGGTCACCGCCACTGCCTTTGACTTCACCCGCCTGACCGACCGCAACCCGATCGCTCTGCCGCTGTCGGCCGACAAGCTGCTGGAGCAGAAGATCGCCTACCTGCATGCCATGGACGCTGCGGCCCGCGCCGAGAGCGACAAGGTGAGCCAGTTCTCGGGCAACGTGCTCGGCTGGGAGCAGGAGGTGGAGATCTTCAACAGCGAAGGGGTGCAGGTGAGCGATCGCCGCCACTACAACCGCATCATGGCTCAGACCATCGCCCTTGACGGGGGCGAGCAGAGTGTAGGCTATGAAGCCCCCGGTGCCATGAAGGGATGGGAGCATGCCGAGAGCATCGATCCCCGCGAGCTGGCTCTCACCGCTACCCGCCAGGCACTGGTGAAGCTGGGCGCCGCCCCCTGCCCGAGCGGCAAGCTGCCGGTCATCATGGAGAGCGGCTTTGGCGGCGTCATCTTCCACGAGGCGTGCGGTCACCTGCTGGAGACCACCTCGGTAGCCAAAAAGGCATCCGTGTTCCACGACAAGATGGGCCAGCTCATCGCCAACCCCGCGGTCAGCGCGGTGGACGAGGGCTTGCAGGGCAACGCCTGGGGCTCCATCAACGTCGATGACGAGGGGATGGCGACCCAGCACACCCAGCTCATCAAGGACGGCGTGCTGACCGGCTTCCTAGTGGACAGAATGGGGGCCCTTCGCACCGGCTACGCCCGCACCGGTTCCGGGCGCCGGGAATCCTACAAGTTCGCCCCCGCCTCCCGCATGCGCAACACCTATATCGAACCGGGCAACTACAGCCTCGACGACATGCTGGCAACCGTGGAGCACGGCATCTATGCCAAGCGGATGGGGGGTGGCTCTGTGCAGCCCGGTACCGGCGAGTTCAACTTCAACGTGCAGGAGGCCTACCTCATCGAGGGGGGCAGGATCACCCGGCCCCTCAAGTCGGCCACCCTGATCGGCACCGGCCCGCAGGTATTGAAGGAGATCTCCATGGTGGGGCGCGATCTGGCCCTCTCCGCCGGCATGTGCGGCTCGGTCTCCGGATCCATTCCCGCCTCGGTCGGCCAGCCGCCGCTCAAGGTTGACAGCATTCTGGTCGGAGGGAACGCCTGATGAACATCCATGACACTCTATGCGGTTCCATCTCCCGCCTCATTCGCGTTTCAGTCGGCCAGCCGCCGCTCAAGGTTGACAATATCCTGGTCGGAGGGAACGCCTGATGAGCCAACTCGACATGAACCAACTGCTTGCCCGTCTGCTGGAGCAGGTCGCCGATCTGGGTGCCGAGGCAGACGTCATCGCCAATCAGGAGAAGGCCTTCTCCCTCAAGGCCGACAAGGGCGAACTCAGTGAATACAAGGTCACCAGCAGCCAGCAGATCGGCATTCGCCTCATCAAGGAAGGCCGGGTCGGCATCGCCTATTCCGAGTCCCTCGACGCGTCGGCCCTGGACGCCATGGTGCAGGATGCGCTGGATGCCGGCCGCTTCGCCAAGGTGGACCCGGATCAGCGCATCACAGTGCAGCAGAGCCGGCTCATCACCGACTGCGCCGAGATACATCAGGCCGACACCACGGCGGTGGAAGAGAAGATCGCCCTGACCCTGCGCCTCGAGTCCGACATGCTGGCCCTGCCGGACGTGACCGGCGCCCCCTACAACGGCTTCTTCGAGGGGGAGAGCCGCCTCTGGCTTGCCAACAGCCAGGGCAGCCTCTGCGAACATCAGGAATTCAGCGTCGGCTGCCACAGCTCCGCTCTCATCGAGCGAGAGGGCCGCCAGTCCATGCACTACCAGGGACAGTACGCACGACGCTTCGACGAGTTGGAGAGCCAGCCTCTCATCCGCCAGATCCACGCCGTGGCCGATGGCCTGCTGATGGGTGAGGCGGTGCCGAGCGGTCGCTACAGCGTCATCTTCAGCACCCACTGCTTTGCCAGCCTGTTTGGCTGCTTCCAGTCCGCACTGTCTGGCAAGTGGGCCCAGCAGGGGATCAACCCCTGGCGCGACAAGCTGGGCCAAAGCGTGGCTTCTCGCTGGCTCACCCTGGAGAGTCGTGCCTATATGCCGGGGGGCATGAAGATCAAGGCGTTTGACGGCGAAGGGGCCGCCACTTCGGATCTCCTGCTCATCGGCGAGGGGGAGCTCAAGACCCTGCTGCACAACAGCGCCACCGCCCGCCACTTCGGCGTGACAAGCAACGGTGCAGCCGCCCGCAGTGCCCGCAGTGCCCTGGACGTGGCCCCTCGTCACCTGGTGTTCGGGCTCGGCCCCCACGGCGAGGCCGAGGTACAAAGCGGTGAGTACCTGGAGCTGGTCAAGCTGGACGGCCTGCACTCCGGGGCCGATGCGGTGAGCGGCGACTTCTCGTTCGGCGCCTCCGGCTTCCTCTGCCGAAATGGCGAGCGCGTGGCACCGGTACGCGGCATCACGGTGGCGGGCAACTTCTATCGTCTGCTCGGGGAGCTGGAAGCGGTCGGCAACCAGCTGCATCACGACGATGGCAAGGACTTCTATGCCCCGCTGATCCGCTTTGGCGGGCTCAGCATTGCCGGCAAATAAGAGGGGGAGCCTTACTCGGCTCCTCCCCCTTCAAGCGGCGCCATCAGGCGCCGCTTTTTTTATCCATGGCGCCCCCCGACAGCCACTTCTAACCTCAAAGAGCCACCGACCGCGTTGGCCGGGAACTCTGGAGAATACGACGATGGACAACACCCTGGTCTGGGCCGATATTCCGACACGGGATCTGGATCGCGCCATGGACTTTTACTCGGCCCTGCTCGATGTGCAGGTCACCCCCATCCAGGAAGAGACCATGCGCTTTGCCATGCTGCGCCACGACGGCAGCAACGCGGCGGCCTGTCTCGGCCCCATGGACAAATATCACCAGCCCGGCGGTGCCGGTCCCCTCATCTATCTCTCCCTCGGTGACAGGCTGCAGGAGGCGGAGCTGCTGGTCCCCCGGCTCGGCGGGCGGGTGCTGGAGCCTCTGCACAGCATCGGCAGCGGTCATGGCTCCCGGGTCATCATCGAGGATACCGAAGGCAACTGGCTGGCCCTCTATGCCCCACCAGCCAGCTGACGTCCGGATACACAGAAACAACAACGGCGACCTGATGGTCGCCGTTGTTGTTTAACTGCACTTGCCGGCCATTACGCCTCTGGATTGAGGCGGGTCGGGATGCCGGTACGCTGTTCCAGCACCTGCTTGACCACGTTGGAATCGCTGTCAGCATGGGCGATGAAGCGGGTGGTAGCCGGGGTCATGGGCAGCGGCACGGAGGCGGTGGAGTTGAACTCTTCCTCGGTGCGCGACAGCGGCTCGTGCACTTCCATGTAGCGACCGCCATCCGGCTCGACCGTGGTCTTGACCGGCTGGTTGACGAACTGGACGCGGGTGCCGACCGGCACGTGATCGAACAGGTACTTGATGTCGTCGGCGCGCAGGCGCACGCAGCCGCTGCTCACCCGCAAACCGATGCCGAAGGTGGCGTTGGTGCCGTGGATGGCGTACAGGTTGCCGATGTAGAGCGCGTGCAGGCCCATGGGGTTGTCCGGGCCGGCCGGCCAGACCGCGGGCAGGGTCTTGCCCTGGGCGGCGTAGCGGCGACGGATATTCTCGGTCGGGGTCCAGGTCGGGTTGGCACGCTTGCGCTCAACCTTGGTGATCCAGTTCTCCGGGGTGTTGACCCCGAGCTGGCCGATGCCGATGGGCAGCACATGCACCACGTTCTTGCCCTTCGGGTAGTAGTAGAGACGCATCTCCGCCACGTTGATGACGATCCCTTCGCGGGGAGCGTTGGGCAGGATCAGCTGATGGGGAATGATCAGCGTGCTGCCCGCCTTGGGCAAGTAGGGGTCGACGCCCGGGTTGGCTTCCATGATGTTGGTCAGACCCAGCTGGAAGTCGGAGGCGATCTGCTCCAGCGGACGGTTGTCTGCGGGCACCACGTATTCCTGGTTCTCACCGATCAGGCGGCTGTTGGCTGCAGGCAGCGGGTATTCAACGGCGGCGGCCTGCTGGCTGACCAGCGCCAGCGTACATAAAAGAGCCGAAGCGGCAATGCGAAGGGGATTCATAAAATTCCTGTATGGTTTCCTGTTCCTGTGGGCCTTTGCCCTGCTCATCATCGGTCTCTTGTGGGCCCGTCACCGGGGACCAACAACCGAGCGCGCATTCTTTCCCGAGCAGGGCAAAATTTCAACTTGGAGATGGTCTTTTTCGCCGAAAAGATCCATTTCACTGCCAACTCGGGGGCATCTTTCACCCCTTGCACTCTAGCAACCCCAGTCTGAGCGTAAAATGAACATGGCGCAGGCATGTCAAGGCCGTCCCAAATTGCATGACGAGGCGGTCACGAGTACAATCTCGCACCCCGTATATCCGGAGTATCGAGTCACCTCCTGCTCCGATGTACCCCCATCGGATGGCCGTGCGTCGAAGACGGTCGCGCCACCGATGAACCCACACGACGCCATCAGGTGGCGCCGTCCTGATTTGCAATCAGATAAAAGAGTCCAACATGTTCAGACCAGAATTGCTCTCCCCTGCCGGGACCCTCAAGAACATGCGCTACGCCTATGCCTATGGCGCAGACGCCGTCTATGCGGGCCAGCCGCGCTACAGCCTGCGGGTACGCAACAACGAATTCGATCACGAGAATCTGCAGCTCGGCATCAACGAGGCCCATGCCCTCGGCAAGCAGTTCTATGTGGTGGCCAACATCCAGCCCCACAACTCCAAGCTCAAGACCTTCATCCGCGACATGCGCCCCGTGGTGGACATGAAGCCGGATGCACTCATCATGTCCGACCCCGGCCTCATCATGATGATGCGCGAAGCCTTCCCCGACATGCCTATCCACCTCTCGGTGCAGGCCAACGCGGTCAACTGGGCCACGGTGAAGTTCTGGCATCAGATGGGACTGACCCGTGCCATCCTCTCCCGCGAGCTGTCTCTCGACGAGATCGAGGAGATCCGCATGCAGGTGCCGGAGATGGAACTGGAAGTCTTCGTCCACGGGGCGCTGTGCATGGCCTACTCCGGCCGCTGCCTGCTCTCCGGCTACATCAACAAGCGTGACCCCAATCAGGGCACCTGCACCAACTCCTGCCGCTGGGAGTACAAGGTGCACGAGGGCAAGGAAGATGACGTGGGCCAGATCGTCCACCGCCAGGAGCCCATCGCCGTGCAGAAGGTGGATCCGACCCTGGGCGCCGGCAAGCCGACCGATGCCCTGGTGCTGCTGGAAGAGTCCAACCGCCCGGGCGAGTTCATGACCGCGTTTGAAGACGAGCACGGCACCTACATCATGAACTCCAAGGATCTGCGCGCCGTCGAGCACGTCGAGCGCCTGACCAAAATGGGCGTTCATTCGCTGAAAATCGAGGGCCGTACCAAGTCCTTCTACTACTGCGCCCGTACCGCACAGGTCTATCGCAAGGCCATCGACGATGCGGTGGCTGGCCGTCCGTTCGATCCGACCCTGATGGGCACCCTCGAGAACCTGGCCCACCGCGGCTACACCGAGGGCTTCCTGCGCCGTCACAACCACAGCGAATACCAGAACTACGACTACGGTTACTCCGTCTCCGACACCCAGCAGTTCGTCGGCGAGATCACCGGTCGCAACGGTGACATGGTCGAGGTCGAGGTGAAGAACAAGTTCCTGCTGGGCAACAGCCTGGAGCTGATGACCCCCCAGGGCAACCTCAGCTTCAACCTGGAGCAGATGCAGAACCGCAAGGGCGAGCTCATCGACACCGCACCGGGCAACGGCCACGTGGTCTACGTGCCGGTACCCAAGGAGATCGACGTGAATTACGGCATCCTGCTGCGCAACCTCGGCGAGCGCGAGGATACCCGTCAACCTCACTCGGCGGCCTGAGATGGCACTGCTCATCACCGACAAGTGCATCAACTGTGACATGTGCGATCCGGAGTGTCCGAACCAGGCCATCACCCTGGGGAGCAAGATCTACGAGATAGACCCGGATCGCTGCACCGAATGCGTCGGCCACTATGAGAAGCCCACCTGCATCAGCGTCTGCCCTATCGACTGCATCATCTGGGATCCCGCCCATGTGGAGACCGAAGATCAGCTGATGGAGAAATTCGTGCGGATGCACAGGCAGTAGCTGTAGCACCTGCATCAGCGTCTGCGCCCCATGGACGGCATCCTCCGGGATCCCGTCCATAGGGTGGAAACCGAAGATCAGCTGATGGAAAAGTTTGTTCGGATGCACAGGCAGTAAGCCTGTATCAGCGTCTGCGCCCCATGGACGGCATCCTCCGGGATCCCGTCCATAGGGTGGAAACCGAAGATCAGTTGATGGAGAAGTTCGTGCGGATGCACAGGCAGTCAGCGTCTGACACTCGCGGGTGCATTATCCAGAAATAGAAAAAGCCGGGCATGCCCGGCTTTTTCTATTGCGCTGCCCTTCCCTCAGGGTTTGACCAGTTTTTGCAGCGCCTCGAGTTCGCGCTGGGCTTCCAGCAACTCGGCCTGGGACTCCTCCAGCTTGGACTGCTTCTTGGCAATCTTGTCCGGCTTGCCCGATACCCGTGCGCTCTGCAACTCGGCCAGCCGCTCTTCCACTTCTTCCCTCTGCTTGACCACCTTGCGTTGCTGCTCCTCAAGGAGCCCGGCATCGGTACAATGGGCCTCCAGGTTGCGCAGTGCCCGCTCAAGGCCGGCTACCTGCTCCTGATTGTTGTGCGCCCTGGCGAACGCAAGCTGATCCGTCACGGCCTGCTGTCTGGCCTTGCAGCCGATGTTTTCACTACCATAGGCTTGTCCGGCCAACAACAATAAGCCTATTCCGGCGATCTTCCACATAACAACCTCTTTGTTCTGTCATACTGGATGGCCGTCCATGAGACCTGACTCCCTGTGTGAGGTCAAGACACATGGGGCCGGGCTACGACAGAGTGTGCTCTGCATCATGCCGGGCCGCTTTCGCCGAGGCTACAATGGCCCTTTCAATCAGGAGAGCCACATGACCCAACACATTCTCATCATTGCCAACGGCGCCCCCTATGGCAGCGAGTCCCTGTTCAATGCCCTGCGCCTCGGCATCGCCCTTAAAGAGGAGGCGAAGGTAGACCTCAACCTCTTCCTGATGTCGGATGCCGTCACTGCTGCTCTGGCCGGGCAGGCTCCGGCCGAGGGCTACAACCTGCGCCAGATGCTGGAGATACTGCTGGCTCAGGGCACCCGGATCCGGCTTTGCAAGAGCTGCACCGATGCGCGCGGCATCACCCCGCTACCCCTTGTCGAGGGTATAGAGATAGGCACCCTCCCCTTGCTGGCTCAATGGACTCTGGCCGCCGACAAGGTGCTGACCTTTTAGCCGTCAGGGCCCGGCCCGGACCAGCGCAGTGCGCGAGGTCCGGGTACTCAGACCATAGAGCATCAGGATCACCAGGCAGAGCAGCGCCATCAGGGCATAAAGCCAGCTCCCGCCCCAGTGGGCCAGCACCCAGCCTCCCAGCAAGGCCCCCATGGCCACCCCGAGTCCGGAGATGGAGGCCGCCCCGAAATAGCTCCCCTTCAAATGACCAGGCGCCATCTGATCGATCAACACATTGAGCAAGGGGAAGAGGATGCACTCCCCGACGCTCAAGAGGATCACCGCCACTATCCAGTGCCACCAGATGGCGGTATCCCCCAGCGCAAACTGCAACTGGGCACCGAGAAAGAGCGCCACCCCGAGTTGCAGCTTGCGCCGCGTGGACCAGCGGGCAGTCAGGTGCAGCAGGGGGAACTGCAGCATCACTATGGTCAGCGCATTGGTCGTCACCAGCCAGCCGATGAGCCGCTCCACTTCCGGCGTCCCCGCGCGGGTCAGATACTGGATGAGGGGCGACTCGAACTGGGCATAGACCAGCATCAGCAGCAGATTGGCCATGATCAGCAGCAGAAACCCCCTGTCCTGCCAGAGCACCCGCAGCACGGCACGCATGCCGGGCCCGGCCGCCTGGCTGGTGTGGCAACCCGCCAGCCTGAACCCGATGACAAAGACCATGCCAAGCAGCAGATAGCTGGCACTGAGCAACAGGAAGGTCTCCTGACGCGCGCTCAGGCCATAGGTGACGCCGAGCAGAGGACCGATGGCCGCCCCCAGGTTGAGCAGGAAATAACGCAGGTGCAGCGCCAGCTCACGGGCTTTGGGCTCGGCCAGATTGTCGGCCATCAGTGCCTTGCCCGGTGAGTCGATGAGTCCGTAGGAGAGTCCGCTGCCGATCACCCCGAGTGCCAGCCAGCCCACCTGGTGGGAGAGGCCGAGCAGGGCCACACTGGCGGCGGACACCAGGCAGCCGAACAGCAGGATGTTGCGCCGCCCCCATTTGTCCGAGAGCCAGCCGCCATAGAAGCTGACAAGCGTGGAAAGCGCCGCCGTGGCCCCCAGGATCAGGCCTATCAGGGTCGCCGAAAGTCCGTAGTCACGGTAGAGCAGGATGGAGAGAAAGGGCCAGACCATGAAGAAGGTGGTACGCACCATGAAAGTGCCCAGGATGACGATCCAGACCAGGGAAGGAAACTGCCTGAGGTAGGCCCATGACATGCTGCAATTCCTTTTGCCAACGAAGCGGGGCCGTCCCTTATATCAAGGGGCGCCAAAAGGAACAAGGAGACAATCTGCGCCATGCCGGGCGACAGGCACAAAAAAGCCGACCCAAGGGTCGGCTCTTTCACATACGGCAGCCTTATTCGGCAGCCGGCTCTTCGACGGCAACGGCAGCAGGAGCAGCAGCCGCTTCTGTCGGTGCGTTCGCTTCCTTGATGGAGAGACGCACACGGCCCTGACGGTCCACTTCCAGTACCTTCACCTTCACCACGTCACCGATTTTCAGGAAGTCGGCCACGTTCTGCACGCGGGCATCGGTGATCTGGGAGATGTGCACCAGACCGTCTTTACCCGGCAGGATGTTGACGAAGGCGCCGAAGTCAGCCAGGCGCACGACCTTGCCTTCGTAGATGCGGTTCACTTCGATCTCGGCGGTGATGGCCTCGATGCGGCGGATCGCTTCCATGGCGGCTTCGTTGGCCACGGCGGAGATGCGAACGGTACCGTCATCATCCAGCTCGATGTTGGTGCCGGTCTCTTCGGTCAGGGCACGGATCACGGAACCACCCTTGCCGATCACGTCCTTGATCTTCTCAGGATTGATCTTGATGGTGTGGATGCGCGGTGCGAAATCGGAGATCTGGGCACGGGGAGCCTGGATAGCTTCGTCCATCACCTTCAGGATGTGCAGACGAGCGCCACGAGCTTGCTTCAGCGCAATCTCCATGATCTCTTTGGTGATGCCTTCGATCTTGATGTCCATCTGCAGCGCGGTCACACCTTCGCTGGTACCGGCTACCTTGAAGTCCATGTCGCCCAGGTGATCTTCGTCACCCAGGATGTCGGACAGCACGACGAAACCTTCTTCTTCCTTCACCAGACCCATGGCGATACCGGCAACGGAGGCCTTGATCGGCACACCGGCATCCATCAGCGCCAGGGAGGAACCACAGACAGACGCCATGGAGGAGGAACCGTTGGATTCGGTGATTTCAGAGACTACGCGCACCACGTACGGGAACTCGGCGGCGCTCGGCATCACGGCAGCAACGCCGCGCTTGGCCAGACGACCGTGACCGATTTCACGACGCTTCGGGCTGCCCATCATGCCGGTCTCGCCGACGCAGTAGGGCGGGAAGTTGTAGTGCAGCATGAAGCGATCGGCGCGGTTGCCGGTCAGCTCGTCGATGTTCTGGGCGTCACGCTCGGTACCCAGAGTGGCCACCACAATGGCTTGGGTTTCACCACGGGTGAACAGGGCAGAACCGTGGGCACGGGGCAGGATGCCGGTACCGACGGAGAGGGCGCGGATCATTTCCGGATCGCGACCGTCGATACGCGGCTCACCACGTACGACGCGACCACGGACGATGCGGCTCTCCAGGCTGTGGAACTCTTCGCCGATCTTCTTGGCATCTTCTTCCACGCCGGATGCGATGACTTGCTCGACCACGCGGCCCTTGATGGCAGCGATGGTTTCGTAACGAACAGCCTTCTCGGTGATACGGTAGGCTTCACCCAGTTCAGCTGTGGCCAGTTCGGCAACTTTGGCTTTCAGCGCTTCGTTGACGGCAGGCGGGGTCCAGTCCCAGGGCTTGGTACCGACGTCGGCAGCGAATTCATTGATGGCGTTGATCACGGTCTGCATCTGCTCGTGACCGTAGACCACGGCGCCCAGCATCACCTCTTCGGAGAGGATGGCCGCTTCGGATTCCACCATCAGCACCGCATTGGCAGTACCGGCAACCACCAGATCCAGATCGCTCTGGGGCAGTTCGGTGGTGGTCGGGTTCAGCACGTACTGGCCGTTCATGTAACCCACGCGGGCTGCACCGATCGGGCCGCCGAACGGGATGCCGGAGATGGCCAGGGCCGCGGAGGCACCGATCATGGCAACGATGTCGGGAGAAACGGCCGGGTTCACGGACATGACGGTGGCAACCACCTGAACCTCATTGAGGAAGCCTTCCGGGAACAGCGGACGGATGGGACGGTCGATCAGACGGGAGATGAGGGTCTCACCCTCGCTCGGACGGCCTTCACGACGGAAGAAACCACCCGGGATACGACCAGCAGCATAGGTACGCTCCTGATAGTTGACGGTCAGCGGGAAGAAATCACGGCCGTGATCGGCCTCTTTCTTGCCAACGACAGTCACGAAGACACAGGTATCGTCCATGCTGACCATAACGGCCGCAGTGGCTTGACGGGCCATCACACCGGTTTCCAGTGTGACGGTGTGTTGACCGTACTGGAATGACTTTACAATAGGATTCACGTGAATTTCCTTTTAACAATTTGGCGCTTTAAATTCGCGTGCAAGTATACTTGATTCGCATCAAAAGGTAAGCGCGGACGTCAATTCTGTGAGGCAGGCAACGGCCTGCATCCTGTTTGAAACGGGCAATAAAAAAGGGGAACCTCGCGGTTCCCCTTTTTTGCGAAATCTGATGGTCGATTAACGACGCAGACCCAGCTTGGCGATCAGAGCAGCGTAACGCTGAACGTCTTTACGCTTCAGGTAGTCCAGCAGCTTACGACGCTGGGAAACCATGCGCAGCAGACCGCGACGACCGTGGTGATCCTTGGCGTGCTCCTTGAAGTGACCTTGCAGATGGTTGATCTGGGCAGTCAGCAGGGCAACTTGCACTTCGGGGGAACCGGTGTCGTTGGCGCCACGAGCGTTGTCGGCAACGATTTGAGCTTTGATCTCAGCATTTAGAGACATGGTATTACTCCAGTAGAGTGTTTAAAGGTTCACAGCCAATCTCTAATTCAGCCGTGAAATGAGGGCGGTATCATAATCGTCCCCGCCCCTTTTCGCAACGGGAAAGACGCGTGACAGACCGATACCGCCTGAGGATCACTCCTCGTCGTGGTAGCGAACAAGACGCTTGGGCGCCACGCGCCCCTCGTCATCGATCTCGCCAACCCCGATGAATTCGCGCTCCGGGCCAACCGTCATGCGGACCTGGCCGCTTTGGGGGCTACCTGCCACCTGCACGGCCTGACCCTGGTTCACATAGGCGGCCACGGCGACCAGCATGTTCACCTCGGGCAGAGAGGCCACGGCGGTGTCCATCGGCAGCAACAGGGGATCCAGCTGCTCCCGTGGCGGAATGCTTTCGGCCTTGGCCTGCTCGAAGATACACTCGAGCTGCTCCAGGGTCAGCATCCGCTCGTAGGGGTAGCTCGCCACCTGGGTGCGACGCAGCTGGGTGACGTGAGCGCCACAGCCCAGCACTTCCCCCAGATCGTCCACCAGGGAACGGATATAGGTACCCTTGCTGCAATGCACTTCCAGCTTCACCTCGTTCCCCTCGAAGCCGAGCAGCTTGAGTTCGAAGATGGTGATGGGACGGGCTTCCCGCTCGATCTCGATCCCTTCACGGGCATATTCGTAGAGCGGACGGCCGTTGTGCTTGAGGGCGGAGTACATGGACGGCACCTGCATGATGGGGCCGCGGAACTGGTCCAGCGCCTCGATCAGGGTACCCACGGCCACGTTCACCGGACGGGTGGAGACCACCTCGCCGTCGGAGTCGCTGGTATTGGTGCGCTCGCCCAGCTTGGCGGTCACCTCATAGCGCTTGTCCGCTTCCAGCAGATACTGGGAGAACTTGGTGGCCTCCCCGAGGCAGATCGGCAACATGCCGGTGGCCAGGGGGTCCAGGGCGCCGGTATGGCCAGCCTTGGCGGCGTTGTAGATCCGCTTGACCTTCTGCAACACATCGTTGGAAGTCAGGCCGGTCGGTTTGTCCAGCAGCAGGATGCCGTGTACGTCACGGCCTTTGAAACGACGTCTACGAGACATCTCAGGCGTTATCCTCAGTCGTGTCATCCGGTGCGGATTGCTCTTCGTCACGACCGGCTTCAGTCATGCGACGCTTGTCTTCACGCACAGTGTTGGTCACCAGGTTGGAGAGGCGCATCCCCTCGACCAGGGTCTGGTCGTAGTAGAAACGCAGCTCGGGCACCACCCGCAGACGCATGGCGCTACCCAGCAGGCTGCGGATGTAACCGGCAGCCTCGGTCAGGCCCTTGAGCCCTTCCTTGATGCGCTCGGCGTCATTCTCCAGTTGCAAGAAGGTGACATAAACCTTGGCATAGTTGAGGTCCTTGGAGACCTCCACGTCGGAGACGGTCACCATGCCGATGCGCGGGTCTTTCACCTCGCGCTGCAGGATCAGCGCGATTTCACGCTGGATCTGCTGTCCGACCCGACGGGTCCGGCTGAATTCTCTGGCCATATTCTATCCTGCGATAAAAGGGGGCCGCGGCCCCCTATTTTGTCTAACTCTCGGCTTACAGAGTCCGTTGGATTTCAACGGTCTCGTACACCTCGATCTGGTCGCCTTCGCGCACGTCGTTGTAGTTCTTGACCGCGATACCACACTCGTAGCCGTTGCGAACTTCGTTGACGTCATCCTTGAAGCGGCGCAGGGATTCCAGCTCGCCTTCATAGATAACCACGTTGTCACGCAGAACGCGAATGCGGTTGGAACGCTTGACCACACCTTCGGTGACCATACAGCCAGCAACGGCGCCGAACTTCGGCGACTTGAAGACGCTACGCACTTCAGCCAGACCGATGATCTCCTGACGATACTCAGGAGCCAGCTTGCCGCTCATGGCCTGCTTCACTTCGTCGATCAGGTCATAGATGACGGAGTAGTAACGCAGATCCAGGCTCTCGGATTCGATGACCTTGCGCGCAGAAGCGTCGGCACGGACGTTGAAGCCCACCAGGATGGCGCTGGAAGCCGCGGCCAGGGTCGCGTCGGTTTCGGTGATGCCACCTACGCCGGAACCCACGATCTTCACCTTCACTTCGTCGGTGGAGAGTTTGACCAGGGCATCGCAGATCGCTTCCACAGAGCCTTGTACATCGGCCTTGATCACCACGTTCACTTCGGACACTTCGCCCTCGGTCATGTTGGCAAACATGTTTTCCAGCTTGGCCTTCTGCTGGCGGGCCAGCTTGACTTCGCGGAACTTGCCCTGACGGTAGAGCGCCACTTCACGGGCTTTCTTCTCGTCACGCACGACCGTGGCTTCGTCACCGGCAGAGGGAACGCCGGACAGACCCAGAATTTCCACTGGCAGAGAGGGACCTGCTTCCTTGATCTCGCGACCCAGTTCGTCACGCATGGCGCGCACCCGGCCGTACTCAAGACCACACAGAACGATGTCGCCCTGACGCAGAGTACCTTCCTGTACCAGCACGGTGGCAACCGGACCACGACCTTTATCCAGGAAGGATTCGATCACGACGCCGTTGGCCATGCCGTCAACCACCGCTTTCAGCTCCAGGACTTCAGCCTGGATCAGGATGGCTTCCAGCAGGTCGTCGATGCCTTCGCCAGACTTGGCGGAGACGTGCACGAACTGGCAATCGCCACCCCAGTCTTCGGACATGACGTTGTAACGGGCCAGCTCGGTCTTGACGCGATCCGGATCCGCTTCAGGCTTGTCGATCTTGTTCACCGCAACAACCAGCGGCACACCGGCCGCCTTGGCGTGCTGGATAGCTTCGATGGTTTGCGGCATCACGCCGTCGTCAGCTGCAACAACCAGAACAACGATGTCGGTCGCCTTGGCACCACGAGCACGCATGGAGGTAAACGCCGCGTGACCCGGGGTATCCAGGAAGGTGATCATCCCGCTGTCGGTCTGGACGTGGTACGCACCGATGTGCTGGGTAATGCCACCGGCTTCGCCCGCCGCGACCTTGGCTTTACGGATGTAGTCCAGCAGCGAGGTCTTGCCGTGGTCGACGTGACCCATGATGGTCACGACCGGCGCACGCGGCTTGGCTTCGGAGGTCTCGTCACGATCGGACAGTACCGCCTCTTCCAGCTCGTTCTCACGGCGCAGCACTACCTTGTGACCCATCTCCTCGGCGACCAGCTGAGCGGTCTCCTGGTCGATCACCTGGTTGATGGTGGCCATGGCACCCATCTTCATCATCACCTTGATGACTTCAACGCCCTTGACGGCCATCTTGTTGGCGAGCTCCGCCACTGTGATGGTCTCGCCGATGACGACGTCACGGTTGACCACGGCAGCCGGCTTGTTGAAGCCGTGTTTCATGGCGTTCGGCATGGCCATCTTGCCACGCTTGCCTTTGCGGGCACGCGGATCGCGGGAGTTGCGGTCATTGCGGTCGTCTTCGCGACGGCCGACTTTCTTCGGCGCCTTGGCAGCGGCAGCCGTGCGACGGCTGGTCTCTTCCTTACGATCCAACTCATCTTCGGCCGCTTGCGCGTGCTTGTTGGTGGTCAGATGGTAATCGCTGCTCTCTTTGGCGCGAGCCGCTTCTTCTTCAGCCCAGCGGGCCGCATTCTGTTCCGCCATGATGCGAGCCTCTTCGGCTTTCTTCGCGGCGAGTTCTTCAGCTTTTTGCAAAGCTGTCTGTTCCTGTTGGCGCTTCAGTTCTTCTGCTTCGCGCTTGGCCATCTTTTCTGCCTCTTGCTGAGCTGTGCTACCGGCTGCTTTGGCGGGCTGTTGAGCCTGTCGAGCCTTCTGTTGTGCCTCGATCCGCGCCTTTTCCTCAGCTTCACGACGAGCCTGCTCAGCCTCACGGCGAGCCTTCTCTTCAGCGTCGAGGCGGGCCTTCTCTTCGGCCTCGCGACGAGCTTTTTCTTCTGCTTCCAAACGCGCTGTTTCCTCGGCTTCCGCCTGGCGCTGTTCATCTTCCAGCGCCGAGCGTCTTACATAGGTGCGAGACTTGCGCACTTCTACCTGCACTTCCTTGTTCTTGCCACCAGTCCCCTGAACACTCAGAGTGCTCTTGGTCTTGCGCTGCAAGGTCATGCGAGCAGGTGCGGTGACCTCGTCACCTCCATGCTGTTTCTTCAGATGTGCCAGCAGAGTCTGTTTCTCAGACTCGCTGACCATGTCGTCGGCCTTGCTCTTCACGATGCCGGCATCGACAAACTGCTGGAGAAGACGATCAACCGGCGTGTCGATGTCAGTGGCAAGTTGCTTAACTGATACTTCTGCCATTCATTTTCCTCCGTTTGACCTTATTCAGACTGCTCTTCTCCGAACCAACAGATATTGCGAGCAGCCATAATGAGCTCACCAGCCTTCTCGGCGGTCAACTCTTCGATGTCGGCAAGGTCATCGATACCTTGCTCTGCCAAATCTTCCAGGGTGCCGACACCGCGAGCGGCCAGGGCATAGGCCATTTCACGGCCGAGGCCGGAGAGATTGAGCAGTTCTTCGGAAGGCTCGACGCCTTCAAAGGATTCTTCTTTGGCCAGGGCCTTGGTGGTCAGGGCATCCTTGGCACGCTTGCGCAGCTCTTCGACCATGTCTTCATCCAGACCGTCGATGGCCAGCAGCTCGTTGACCGGGACGAAGGCGATCTCTTCCAGAGTGGAGAAGCCCTCTTCCATCAGCAGGCCGGCGAAATCGTCGTCGATATCGAGGGTGCTGGTGAACAGCGTCAGGATGCGGTCGTTCTCGGCCTGGTGCTTGGCACGCATGTCCTCGACGGTCATCACGTTCAGTTCCCAACCGGTCAGCTGGGAGGCCAGACGCACGTTCTGACCGTTGCGGCCGATGGCCTGGGCCAGGTTGGCGGCTTCCACGGCGATGTCCATGGTGTGGTTGTCTTCATCAACGATGATGGAAGCCACATCGGCTGGCGCCATGGCGTTGATCACGTATTGGGCCGGGTTGTCATCGTACAGCACGATGTCGGCACGCTCACCGCTCAGCTCGGCGGAGACGGCCTGAACGCGGGCACCACGCATGCCGATACAGGCACCGATCGGGTCGATACGACGATCGTTGGTCTTGACCGCGATCTTGGCGCGGGAACCCGGATCACGGGCGGCGCCCATGATTTCGATCATCTCTTCGCCGATTTCCGGCACTTCGATGCGGAACAGCTCTTTCAGGAAGTCCGGGCTGGAGCGGCTGACGAACAGCTGGGAACCACGGGCTTCCGGACGCACGGCGTAGAGCAGGCCACGGATACGGTCGCCGGGACGGAAGGTCTCACGGGGCAGCATGTCGTCACGGAAGATCACGGCTTCGGCATTGCTGCCCAGATCCAGGATCACGTTGTCGCGGTTGCTCTTCTTGACCACGCCGCTGATGATGGTGCCTTCCTTGTCCTTGAACTGGTCAACGACCTGGGAACGCTCGGCCTCGCGCACTTTCTGCACGATGACCTGCTTGGCGGTCTGGGTGGTGATACGGTCGAAGGTCACAGAGTCAATCTGGTCTTCAACATAGTCGCCGATCTGGATATCCGGCTGCTCGATCTGAGCGGCTTCGAGAGTGATTTCCCCGTACGGGTTCTCCATGGAAGCCTGATCGGCCACCACGACCCAACGGCGATAGGTGTCATAGTCACCGGTCTTGCGATCGATCTCGACACGCACTTCAATCTCGCCTTCGTATTTTTTCTTGGTCGCAGTCGCCAGCGCAGTCTCCAGAGCCTGGAAAATCTTCTCGCGGGGGACAGCCTTCTCGTTGGACACAGCGTCAACGACCAGCAAAATCTCTTTATTCATATCCGATAGCCTCGTTAACCAAAGTTCGGCACTATGTTCGCTTTTTGGATATTGGTGAAAGCCAACACCTCGTCCTTACCATCTACCGTCAGAGTGATCATGTCCCCCTGCACGGCTTTGATTACGCCTTTGAACTTGCGGCGGTTGTTTGTTGCCATCCGAAGCGTTACCGCCGCCTCCTGGCCAACGTATTTTTCGAACTGGGCGACCTTGAACAGTGGACGATCCAGACCCGGGGAAGACACCTCAAGGTAGTACTCCTCGGTGATGGGATCTTCGACATCCATGATGGCGCCGACCTGGCGGCTCACCTCGGCACAGTCTTCCACCGTCACGCCTTGCTCCGAGTCGATGAAAACGCGCAAGGTCGAGTGCTTACCCGCACGGATAAACTCGATACCCCACAGTTCAAAACCCAAGGCAACGACCGGAGCCTCGAGCAGATCGGTCAAACGTTGTTCCAACGTAGCCAAAGTCACCCTCCGAAAAACGAAAAAAGGGCATATAGCCCAGATAGAAATAGATTCAGAGTAAATTGCACATAACAAAAAGCCCCGATGTCAAATCGGGGCTTGGCGCTTTACCCTGATTGTCGCCTCGCAGCGACCGCCTTCCTGAGCGTAGGAAATGCGTGAAATTTGGTTGCGGGGGCCGGATTTGAACCGACGACCTTCGGGTTATGAGCCCGACGAGCTACCATGCTGCTCCACCCCGCGTCCGAAATCGTGCGAGATTATAGCCACTTCACTCTCGTGAGACAAGACTCAGCGGCTATAACATCCCGGTTACCCGGGTTCACTGCTTAATTGGTGCCGTGGGCGGGACTCGAACCCGCACACCCTAGAGCACTACCCCCTCAAGATAGCGTGTCTACCAATTCCACCACCACGGCAAAACTCTTATTCGGGAACGTCAGTATCTTTCTTGACTGGCGCTTTGCTCTGCTCAACTTGTTGAGTCTGTTGCAGATTTTCCCATTCACTACCCTGTTTGACCTTGTTGCTGGACATGGAACCCAGAACCAGACTAATCAAGAAAAACAGAGTAGCCAAAATTGCTGTTGTGCGGGTCAGGAAACTGCCTGAACCACCGGAGCCGAATACAGTATTCGATGCCCCTGCGCCGAAGGAGGCGCCCATATCAGCCCCTTTACCTTGCTGAATCATCACCAGACCAATCAGAGCCAGCGATACCAGCAGATAAACGACCAAAAGAATCTCGTACATTTAACTTGCACCCTTTGCCGCTTCAACTATTCCTAAAAACGCCTCGCAATCAAGACTTGCCCTGCCTATCAGACCGCCATCAATATCGGGCTGCGCAAACAAATCTTGTGCATTGGCCGGTGTCACGCTCCCACCATAGATGATTCTTACTTTCTCACCTATTACCGGAGTATCCTCCGCCAAGCGACTGCGAATAAAGGAATGAACCTCTTGTGCCTGCTCGGGTGTGGCGCATTTACCTGTACCTACAGCCCAGATTGGCTCGTAGGCGATGATAGCATTATCGAAAGCCATCGCGCCATTTTTCTCTATGACGATGTCCAGTTCCTCGGCAATCACCTCAAAGGTTCTTCTTGCCTGCCTCGCCGCGCCTGACTCACCCAGACAAAGTATGGGTATCAGACCTGCTGCTCTGACTGCAGCAAACTTCTCTGCGACGATAAAACTGGTCTCACCAAAGAGACGCCTGCGCTCGGAGTGGCCAACAAGTACATATCGGCAACCTGCCTCAACCAGCATCTCACACGAGATTTCACCCGTATAAGCGCCCTGTCTGTGCTGGCTCACGTTCTGAGCCCCTAGCTTCACTCTTCCCTGCTCACCGAGCAGTTCGGCTGTGAAACCGAGATGCACATGGGATGGACACAAGACCACATCTACGTCTTCATCAATGCGCTCTGTGCACTGACTCGTAAACTGCTCTAACTGCGACCTACTACCGTGTAACTTCCAGTTGGCTGCTACAAACGGCTTGCGATGTCCCATCGGCAACTCCCTTGCGAAAGCGGGGCTGATAATATCCAGAGGATGCTCAGCTGACAAGTGCTATTTTCAAATTTTCGAATCGTTTGAACAAGATACAACCAAGGCGACTAAAAAGCCGCCTTGGTTGTTCATTAAAACGCCGATTCGACCTGTTTGGCGATGCGCTCTGCCATATCGCGCACCTGCTGTTCGTGTTCACCTTCGACCATGACCCGGATCAGGGGCTCGGTGCCGGATTTGCGCAGCAGCACCCGGCCACGGCCGGCCAGTTCCTGCTCCACTGCCGCCACTTCCTGCTGAACGGCACTGGAGGTCAGCGGATCCTTGCCTTCGGCGAAGCGCACATTGACCAGCACTTGCGGGAACTTGCTCATGCCCGAACGCAATTTGGCCAGCGGCATCTCGGCACTGCGCATGGCCGTCAGCACCTGCAGAGCGGCGACGATACCATCCCCCGTGGTGGTCTGATCCAGGCAGATGATGTGACCGGAGTTTTCGCCCCCGATGCGCCAGCCCTTCTCGTTCATCATCTCAAGCACGTAGCGGTCACCCACCTTGGCACGGGCAAAGGGGATGCCCAGGGTCTGAAGCGCCAGCTCCAGCCCCATGTTGGCCATCAGGGTGCCCACCACACCGCCCTTGAGGCGGCCATGGCGCAGGGCATCCCGGGCGATGATGTAGAGGATCTCATCCCCGTCGATGATGTAACCAGTGCTGTCCACCATCACCAGACGGTCGCCGTCACCGTCGAAGGCGACGCCGAGATCTGCCTTGCATTCCTGGACCTTGGCGGCCAGCGCCTCCGGTGCGGTGGAACCGACACCGTCATTGATGTTGAGCCCATCCGGGCTGCAGCCGATGGCGATGACTTCGGCACCCAGCTCGCGGAAGACGGAAGGGGCGATGTGGTAGGTGGCACCATGACCGCAATCCACCACCATTTTCAGCCCTTCCAGGCTCAGATTGGAGGGGAAGGTGCTCTTGCAGAATTCTATGTAGCGACCAGCCGCATCATCGATGCGCTGCGCCTTGCCAAGCTCCGCGGACTCCACGCACTTGAGTTCGTTGTCGAGCTCGGCTTCGATGGCCAGCTCGACATCATCGGGCAGCTTGGTGCCGTCGGCGGAGAAGAACTTGATGCCGTTGTCGTAATAGGGGTTGTGGGATGCACTGATGACGATGCCGGCTTCGGCACGGAAGGTGCGAGTCAGGTAGGCAACCGCCGGGGTGGGCATGGGTCCCATCAATATGGCTTTGAGACCGGCGGCGGAGAGCCCCGCCTCTAGTGCCGACTCCAGCATGTAACCGGAGATACGGGTATCCTTGCCGATCAGCACCTTCTTGGTCCCTTTCTTGGAGAGCACCTTGCCGGCGGCCCAGCCCAGTTTCATGACGAAATCTGGGGTGATCGGGTATTCACCCACCTTGCCGCGCACGCCGTCGGTGCCGAAGTACTTTCTGGTCATTGTCTGTTTCTCGTTTTTCTATTTGGATATGAAATCTTGTCCCGTCATGGTCATCCAGCCTGTACGCAAGACATCCATGGTGGCCCGCACGTCGTGCACCCGGATGATCCTGGCGCCATGTTGCAACCCGATCAGGGCACAGGCCAGACTACCAGCCAACCGCTCGGCTACCGGGCGGTCAAGCAGGTTGCCTATCATAGACTTTCGTGACATGCCCACCAAGAGCGGAAGTTGGTAATCGAGCAGTGACGCCTGCTGTGCCAGCAGCTGATAGTTGTGCGCCAGCGTCTTGCCAAAGCCATAGCCTGGATCCAGTACCAGATGCTCACGCGGGATACCGGCCCCCAGACAAGCGGCAATCCGCTCGTCAAAGAAGGCTCTCACCTCCCCCAGCAAATCGTCATAGTGCGGCTCCACCTGCATGGTACGGGGCTGCCCCTGCATGTGCATGAGGCATACCGGTACGCCAGCCTCGGCCGCCGCGCCCAGCGCTCCCGGCTCTTGCAGAGCGCGGACATCATTGATGAGGTGACCACCTGCAGCACAACCCTCCCGCATGACAATCGCCTTGGAGGTATCGAGGGAGATCATCACATCCAGCTCGGCGACCATGCGCTCCACCACGGGGATGACCCTGTCCAGCTCCTCCTGCTCGCTCACGTCGGGGGCGCCCGGGCGGGTCGACTCGCCACCTATATCGATAAGGGTGGCCCCATCGGCCACCATGTCGCGGGCATGACCCAACGCCAGATCGATCTGCTTGAAGCGGCCACCATCTGAAAAGGAGTCCGGCGTCACATTGAGAATGCCCATGACATGGGGACGGTCGAGAGAAAGGGGACGTCCCTTGCTGATTAACTGCATTGCTTCAACTACCTCCAACAAGAGCGGCAAACTCTTCGTGCAAAGAAAAACCCCGGGCAAGCCCGGGGTTTGTATCATGACAACTTATTTGGCCGGGACATCGTTCGCCTTGTCGATGTCACTCAGAGGTGCACTGCCCTCTTCAGCCGGCGCCTTGGCCTCCGGCCCGTTGTTCACGCTGGCACCACCTTGCGGGGTGTCACCGTGCTCATCATGCCAGTTGCTGGGAGCACGGACCTCGCGACGCGCCATCAGATCATCGATCTGCTTGGCATCGATGGTCTCGTACTTCATCAATGCATCTTTCATGGTGTGCAGCACATCCATGTTGTCCAGCAGGATCTGCTTGGCACGATCGTAGTTGCGATCGATGACCTGCTTGACCTCGGCATCGATGATGCGGGCGGTATCGTCAGACATGTGCTTGGCCTTGGCCATGCTACGGCCGAGGAAGACTTCACCGTCCTCTTCTGCGTAAAGCATGGGGCCGAGACGCTCGGACATGCCCCACTGGGTCACCATCTTGCGGGCGATGTCGGTGGCACGTTCGATGTCGTTGGATGCACCGGTCGATACCTTCTCGGCACCGTAGATCAGCTCTTCCGCCAGACGACCGCCATACAGGCTGGAGATCATGGACTCCAGATGCTGCTTGGAGTGGCTCCAGCGGTCCTGTTCCGGCAGGTACATGGTCACACCCAGCGCACGGCCGCGCGGAATGATGGAGACCTTGTAGACAGGGTCATGATCCGGCACCACGCGACCAATGATGGCGTGACCCGCTTCATGATAGGCCGTCATCTCCTTCTCGGACTCTTTCATCACCATGGAGCGACGTTCCGCCCCCATCATGATCTTGTCCTTCGCCTTTTCGAACTCCAGCATGGAGACCACTCGGCGGCTCTCGCGAGCAGAGAAGAGGGCAGCCTCGTTCACCAGGTTGGCCAGATCGGCACCGGAGAAACCAGGGGTACCACGGGCAATCAGCGCCGGATTGACGTCATCCGCCAGCGGTACCTTGCGCATGTGCACTTTCAGGATCTGCTCACGACCGCGAACATCCGGCAAGCCGACCACGACCTGGCGGTCGAAACGACCTGGACGCAGCAGAGCAGGATCCAGTACGTCGGGACGGTTGGTGGCGGCGATGACGATGATGCCCTCATTGCCTTCAAAACCATCCATTTCAACCAGCATCTGGTTCAGGGTCTGCTCACGTTCGTCGTGACCACCACCCAGACCGGCGCCACGCTGGCGACCGACCGCATCGATCTCATCAATGAAGATGATGCAGGGGGAGGATTTCTTGGCCTGTTCGAACATGTCACGTACCCGGGAGGCACCGACACCCACGAACATTTCCACGAAGTCCGAACCTGAAATGGTGAAGAACGGCACCTTGGCCTCGCCTGCAATGGCTTTGGCCAGCAGGGTCTTACCGGTACCGGGAGGACCTACCAACAGGACGCCGGTCGGGATCTTGCCACCCAGCTTCTGGAATTTGGTCGGGTCACGCAGATAGTCGACCAGCTCCTTGACCTCTTCCTTTGCCTCGTCACAACCAGCTACGTCGGCGAAGGTAGTCTTGATCTGATCTTCGCTCATCAGGCGAGCCTTGCTCTTGCCAAACGACATGGCACCCTTGCCGCCGCCGCCCTGCATCTGACGCATGAAGAAGACCCAGACACCGATCAGCAACAGCATCGGGAACCAGGAGATGAAGATGGACGTGATCAGAGATGGTTCTTCCGGCTTCTCACCCATCACTTTGACGTTATGGTTGAGCATGTCGTTGAGCAGTTGGGGATCCGGCGCAGGAATGATGGTGGTGAAACGTTCACCGGTGCGCTTGACGCCATTGATGACCTTGCCATCCATCCGCACTTCACGGATCTGCTCCTGGGTCACTTCTTTCACGAAGCTGGAATAGTCCAGCTGGCGACTGGTGGTATCGCTGGGGCTGAAGCTATTGAACACCGACATCAGCACGACGGCGATGACCAGCCACAGGATTAGGTTTTTCGCCATGTCACTCAAATCAATGACCTCGCAGACTGACAGTTAACGATGAGGGTTAGGGTACTACAGTTTAAAACCGGTAGCCACAATGTAGACTTCTCGTGAACGGGCACGGGACGAGTCTGGTTTTCGAATCTTGACGACAGAGAAAAGTCTACGTATTTCATTGAGATAGGCATCAAACCCTTCCCCCTGGAACACCTTGACTACAAAACTGCCATTACTGCTTAGGACCTGATTGCACATGTCCAGCGCCAGTTCCACCAGGTACATGGCACGGGCTTGATCCACCTGCTGGGTACCGCTCATGTTGGGCGCCATGTCGGACATGACGACATCCACCTTGTCGGGGCCGACTCGCTCCAGCAAGGCGCCGAGTACAGTTTCCTCCCGAAAGTCCCCTTGCAGGAAATCGACACCGGCAATGGAATCCATCGGCAAAATATCACACGCAATGACGCGCCCCTTGTCACCGACCTGGTCGATGGCAAATTGGGACCAGCCACCGGGAGCAGCCCCCAGGTCCACTACCGTCATCCCCGGCTTGAGCAGCCGGTCTTTGCCCTGGATCTCGTCGATCTTGAAAACGGCGCGAGAGCGCAGTCCCAACTTCTGGGCTTTCTTGACGTATTGGTCGTCGAAATGTTCTTTTAACCAGCGGGTTGAACTGGGGGAACGTTTTTTCTGGGTCATGATTGTCGACTTTAAAAAACCACAAGGGTTATTAGTATTAAGGGCTAAGTGGGGGTAGAATACGCCCCTTTCAACCCTGACTTATGAAGAAATTGCCATGATTCTCAACAATAAACAGAAACAGTACCTCAAGGGCCTGGCCCACAGTCTGAAGCCGGTCGTCCTGCTGGGACAACACGGTCTGACCGAAGGGGTGCTGGCCGAGATCGATCTGGCCCTGAACCACCACGAGCTGATCAAGGTTAAGGTTGCGTCTGAAGATCGTGAGATGAAACAGCTGGTGATGGATGCCATCGTTCGCGAGACCGGCGCCATCAAGGTACAGAGCATGGGCCATGTACTGACCATCTACCGTCAGGCCAAAGAGCCCAAGATCCAGTTGCCACGCAAGTAACAGGAAAGAGCATTCGCTCTTTCCTTCATTTCCCTTCTTCCCAAGTCGCTTGCCAAAATAGTTGCCAGGCCCTTAACCTGCGATGAATAGCCGTGGACACCCACTATGGACAAGCATCAGCTCCTCACCGATGAAGAACTGGCCATGCTGCGGGACCTGGGAAACGATGAAGACATTGCCACCAGCCAATACCTGCGCGGCACCCTGCCCCTTCCTCTCCAAAGCCTGTTGCAGCGAGCCAAGCCTCTGACACTCGAAGCCCGCATCGCCGGCTACCAATTGCGTTTCCCGCTCCACTGCACCCAGGCAGAGGAGGGCCACGCCGAGCTGCGCATCGCCGCGCCGACCATTACCGAGCTGGGTTCGCCCCATCTGCGCGCCTGGCGACTCGACGAAAAGGCCGTGCTCTGCACCGAAGACGCGGAGTACGAGGTATACAGCCTCTCCCTTGGCGGTCTCATCGTGGCCGGCTTGCCGGACTCCTCTGCCAAGGGAGATCCACTTGGCGGATACCTTCGCATCGAGGATCTCCCTCCCCTGGCCATGACAGGCACCCTCGTCAGGCACGTGGATGCCAATCAACATTACCATGACTGGGCCGTCCAGTTCCGGCTGGGCAAGGAGGATCAGGAACAATTGCGGGACTGGCTCTTCCAGCGCCACCAGGACGCCTTCGTCCAGGCCTATCAGGGTGACTAAAGACAACAGGGGAGCCCGGCTCCCCTGTCTCTTTCCCCGACGTTCAATCAGAGATAGGCAACTTCCAGGATCTCGTACTCCACATCACCACCCGGCGTCTTGACGATGGCAACGTCATCCACTTCCTTGCCGATCAGGGCGCGGGCAATGGGGGAGTTCACGGAGATCATGTTCTGCTTGATGTCCGCCTCGTCGTCTCCCACGATGCGGTAGACCACTTCCTCTTCCGTTTCACTTTTGAGCAGGGTCACGGTTGCGCCGAAGATGACGCGGCCATTGTTGGCAATCTTGGTGACATCGATAATCTGGGCATTGGAGAGCTTGCCTTCGATTTCCTGAATGCGGCCTTCACAGAAACCCTGCTGCTCGCGGGCGGCATGGTATTCGGCATTTTCTTTCAGATCGCCATGTTCACGGGCATCAGCAATCGCTTCGATAATCTGGGGACGCAGCTCGGTCTTGAGATAATCGAGCTCTTGACGCAGCTTTTCAGCGCCGCGAACAGTCATCGGAGTATGATTCATAGTCGAAACCTGGGTTGCTTTATAAAGAGAAGCTGCGGCAATCAAAAGAGAGCCGCAGCTGTCGGTTCGGATGGGGCATCTTAATATGAAGCCGCCACAAAATCCATGTCAGCCCCTGCGAGCGGGATCCCGCTTTGGGCCAGCGTTACTTGGATTCCGAGACGCCAAGCGGAGCCGACACCGTCGGTTTGCCCTGCATGATGGCGATCTCGACACGTCGGTTCATGCGCCGATTCTCCGGGCTATTGTTGGGCACCAGCGGCTGGGAATCCGCCATCCCTTGCACCACCAGACGATTGCCGTCAAAACCGGGCACCTTGATCATCTGGTGGGCAACCGCCACCGCCCGCTGGGATGAAAGCTCCCAGTTGGACTGGAACAACTCGTCCTCGGTGGCCACATTGTCGGTGTGGCCGGAGACGGTGATCTCCCCCGGCACATCCTTGAGCAGCGCAGCCACCTTGCGGATCACCGGCCAGAACTGGGGTTGCAGGAAGGCGGATCCCGCCGGGAACGCCGCTTTCTCACGAATGCGAATGATGATCTGCTGACCCAGCGCCTCTATCTCGATGGCCCCATCCTGGATCTGGGCCTGCATCTGCTCCGCCAGTGCCTTGGCCAGGG
The DNA here is from genome assembly GCF_002919855.1 of Aeromonas sp. ASNIH8. NCBI lineage: Bacteria > Pseudomonadati > Pseudomonadota > Gammaproteobacteria > Aeromonadales > Aeromonadaceae > Aeromonas > Aeromonas sp. ASNIH8. The sequence goes on from NZ_PQLN01000004.1 coordinate 63,639, forward strand.
TGTTGGACTGTTCCTGCGCCTTCTGGGCCTCCTGGGCGGTATCGCCGCCGCTCTGCTGACCTTCGGTCTTGTCATGTCCACCCGCCTTGTCCGCATCCCCTGGCTGGAAATCCAGCTCGGTCTGGGTCATGTCGATGGTCTGCTGCATGATGGTGTCAATAGGCGTCGGCTCGGGGCGACCAGGACGAAACTCCTGGGCGATGACCGAGGTTCCCTTGGGGATATCCTTGACCTCCAGGATGTTCTGCACCCCGAACGCCTTCTCCATGGAACCGGCGATCTGCTTGAACTTCTGCACATCCATCTCGGCAAAGGAGAGCAAGAGCACGAAGAAGCACATCAGCAGAGACATGAGATCCGCGAAGGTTCCCATGTAACCGGGCAATCCGGGAGGCGGGCACTTGCACTTTGCCATCTGTGCGCTCCTATTCGGTCCCGTTGTTGCGTTTGGACTGATTCAGGTAGTTCTGCAACATGGCCTGGATCACCCTCGGGTTCTGTCCATCCTGGATCCCCATGATGGCGTCGAGGATCAGGGTCCGGCTCAACTGTTCCTCGCCGCTACGCAGTTCCAGCTTGTCAGCGATGGGGATGGCAATCATGTTGGCCTCGATGGCGCCATACAGGGTCGTCAGCAAGGCCACCGCCATGGCCGGACCGATGGATTTGGGGTCGCTCATGTTGGCCAGCATGGCCACCAACCCCACCAGGGTACCGATCATGCCCATGGCCGGACCGAGATCCCCCAGGGAGCGGAACACCTTGATGGCCGTGGCGTGACGCTCGGACGTCAGTTCGATGTCCTTCTCCATCACCGCACGCACCACGTCGGCATCATGGCCGTCCACCAGCATGTCGATGCCCTTCTTCATGAAGGTATTGGGGATCTCCGCCGCCTCCAGGGCCAGAAAGCCCCCCTTGCGGGCCGCATCCGCCAGTTCCACCGCCTTGGTGATGAGATCGTCGAGCTTGTCCCCCTTGTACATGAAGGCCTTGCCCGCGACCTTGAAGGCCATCAGAAACTGACCGAGGTTGAATTTCATCATGCAGATGAACACGGACCCCAGTATGGTGATGTAGACCGATGGCATGTCCACATACATGCTCATGGGGCCGCCCAGCAACATGCCGTATACCACGACCCCGAACCCCAGCACTAAGCCTATCAGACTCCCTAAATCCACATCCCTACTCCTGTCGCCGAACGTGCCGTCTCATTATATTGCGTTGAATTTTCTGCTATTGCGCCCCCGGCAGCAAGCCCGGTACACCGCAATCGCCGATCGGCAATGCGTGGTTGCATGCCCGTTCTTATCGGCCAGGGTCAGGATAGTTTGAGGACGCCGCGTTTTTCTGCCTCCCCCCTGTGGCCGGTCGATGTTAAGATGAGCCGTTTTTTTCAATCCCCGAGGATGGACATGGCCAGTAAAAAAATCGACCGTCTGAGTTTTGATGCCACCCTGGAAGAGCTGGAAACCATAGTGCATCAACTCGAACAGGGCTCGCTCCCCCTCGAGGAGGCACTCAAACAATTCGAACAGGGCATCCATCTGGTGCGCGCCGGCCAGCAGAAGCTGGAACAGGCCGAGCAGAAGATCCAGATCCTCCTGACCCAGGCCGATGGCAGCGAGCAAGCGGTCCCCTTTCGAGCAGAACAAGGAGAGGAGTGAGTGACCCTGGACGATTTCTCCCGCCTGCATCGGCGCCGCATCGACGATTGCCTCTCGGCACAGCTTGACGCCCTGCCCGCCATGGCGCCACGTTTGCGGGACGCGATGAAATACGGCCTGCTGCTCGGTGGAAAACGGGTGCGCCCCTTCCTGGTCTATGCCGTCGGCGAGATGCTGGGCGTCAAGAGCGAACTGCTGGATGGCCCCGCCGCCGCCGTGGAGTGCATTCACGCATACTCCCTCCTGCACGACGACCTGCCCGCCATGGATGACGACGACCTGCGTCGTGGTCAGCCCACCGTACACAAGGCCTTCGATGAAGGCACAGCCATCCTGGCGGGCGATGCCCTGCAGACCCTGGCGTTTTCCATTCTGGCCGACCACCCCATGCCCGATACATTGATGGCCAACCGGGTGCGGATGCTGAGTGCCCTGGCCCGCGCGTCCGGCTATCTCGGCATGTGCGGCGGTCAGGCACTGGATCTGGACGCCGAAGGGCGCCGGATCAGCCTCGCCGAGCTGGAGCAGGTGCACCGCCACAAGACCGGGGCCCTCATCGAGTGCGCCGTGACGCTCGGCGCCCTGTGCAAGGCTGACGTGGAACCCGCCACCCTCACCGCCCTGCAAGCCTATGCCGCCGCCATCGGACTCGCCTTCCAGGTGCAGGACGACATCCTCGACATCACGGGCGATACTGCCACCCTGGGCAAGCCGCAAGGCTCGGATCTGGCGCTGGAAAAGAGTACCTATCCGGCCCTGCTCGGACTCGACAATGCCCGTGAGCTGGCTCGCGAACTGCATGACAAGGCCTTAACAGCCCTGCAATCCTTGCCCTACAATACCGACATTCTGGAAGCGTTTGCCGATTACATCATCGAGCGAACCCACTAAACGCTGGATAACAGTAACAATATGAGCGTTGATATTAGCGATTTCCCCAACCTGGCCCTCGCAGACACGCCGGTCGATTTGCGATCCCTCCCCTTCGAGCGGCTGCCCGTGGTGTGCAACGAGCTGCGCGAGTATCTGCTGCGCTCGGTGAGCCGCTCCAGCGGCCACTTCGCCTCCGGCCTTGGCACCGTCGAGCTGACGGTTGCCCTGCACTATGTCTACAACACCCCCTTCGATCGGCTGGTGTGGGACGTAGGCCACCAGGCCTATCCCCACAAGATCCTGACCGGACGACGGGAACGCATTCACACCATTCGCCAGAAAGATGGCCTGCACCCCTTCCCCTGGCGGGAAGAGAGCGAGTACGACGTGCTCAGCGTGGGCCACTCCAGCACCTCCATCGGGGCAGCGCTCGGTATGGCGGTGGCGGCCGAGAGCGAAGGGCTTGGCCGCAAGGTGGTCGCGGTCATCGGTGATGGCGCCATCACCGCCGGCATGGCCTTCGAGGCCCTCAATCACGCCGGCGACGTCCACAAGGACATGCTGGTGGTGCTCAACGACAACGAGATGTCCATCTCCGAGAACGTGGGGGCCCTGAACAATCACCTCGCCAGGCTGATGTCCGGCAAGCTCTACACCACCATTCGCGAGGGGGGCAAGAAGGTGCTGGCGGGTCTGCCGCCGGTCAAGGAGCTCGCTAAGCGGGCCGAGGAGCACCTCAAGGGCATGGTGGTACCCGGCACCCTGTTCGAGGAGTTCGGCTTCAACTACATTGGCCCCATCGACGGTCACGACATCCATGCCCTGGTCGAAACCCTGCGCAACATGCGCAACCTCAAGGGTCCCCAGCTGCTGCACGTCAAGACCAAGAAGGGCAAGGGGTACGAGCCGGCGGAAAAAGATCCCATCGGTTATCACGCCGTCCCCAAATTCAACCCGGATGACTGTGCCCTGCCCAAGAGCGCCGGTGGCAAACCCACCTTCTCCGCCATCTTCGGTCAGTGGCTGTGCGATATCGCCGCCAAGGACGAGCGCGTGGTCGGTATCACCCCCGCCATGCGCGAAGGCTCCGGTCTGGTGAAATTCAGCCAGCAATATCCGGATCGCTACTTCGACGTGGCCATCGCCGAGCAACATGCGGTCACCTTCGCCGCCGGTCTCGCCATCGCCGACCAGAAACCCGTGGTCGCCATCTATTCGAGCTTCCTGCAGCGGGCCTATGACCAGCTTATCCACGACGTGGCGCTGCAGAACCTGCCGGTGCTCTTCGCCATCGACCGGGCCGGTCTGGTGGGGGCCGACGGCCCGACCCATCAGGGGGCGTTCGACATCAGCTTCCTGCGTACCGTGCCCAACATGGTGGTGATGACCCCGTCCGACGAGAACGAGTGCCGCCAGATGCTCTACACCGGCTATCTGTGCAACGGGCCAGCGGCGGTGCGCTACCCCCGTGGCAGCGGCACCGGTATCCAGGCCGAGAGTGAGATGCAGGCCCTGCCCCTCGGCAAGGGACGTGTCGTTCGCGAGGGCAAGGGGACCGCCATCCTGGCGTTCGGCACCCTGCTGCAACAGGCCAGAGCAGCCGCCGAGGCGCTGGATGCCACCCTGGTGGACATGCGCTTCGTCAAACCCATGGACGAGGCGCTGGTGCTCTCTCTGGCCGCCTCCCACGATCAGTTCGTCACCCTTGAGGACAACGCCATCATGGGCGGTGCAGGCTCTGCGGTGAACGAGCTGCTGATGGGCTGCAAGCAGTGCAAACCGGTGCTCAACCTCGGCCTGCCGGACCGCTTCATCGAGCAGGGCACCCAGGATGAGATCTACGCCCTGCTGGGGCTGGACAGCGTGGGCATTCAGACCCGCATCGAGAGCTGGCTGCAGGCCTGACAAGGGTTATCGCAAGCAATAAAAAAGGGCGCCTGATGGCGCCCTTTTTTGTTATTCACTGTGCCAGACCAACCCTGTTCACATACTGTCGCGAGAAGGCCGTCAACAAGGTTACAAGCCGCTCAGGAACCGAGACATACCTGAACACTCCTTGGTTCCACATAAGCGAGCAGCACTTGAACCTTGATCACGGCCTCGCAGCCAGTTCGTGGAAAGGTTTATCAGCCCTTGTAGATCTTCGGGTTGAACACATCCCGCAGCCAGTCACCCAGCAGGTTGATCACCAGCACCAGCACCACCAGGCAGAGGCCCGGGAAGGCGGTGATCCACCAGGATCCGGAGAAGATGTAGTTGAAGCCCACGCTGATGAGCGACCCCAGGGACGGTTGATCCACCGGCATCCCCAGACCCAGGAAGGAGAGGGCCGCCTCGCTCATGATGGCGTTCGCCACCTGCACGGTGGAGATGACCAGGATGGGTGACAGGCAGTTCGGCAGAATGTGGCGGAACATGATGCGCGGGGCGCGGAACCCCATCACCTGAGCCGCTTCCACATACTCCTTCTTCTTCTCCGCCAGCACGGAGGCGCGCACCGTCCGAGCATACTGGGGCCACTCGGCGATACCGATGATCACTACCAGCATCAGGATGGCGAACTTCGAGTAGAACTCGGAGCCAAAGGTCGCCTGGAAGATGGCGGAGATGATAATGGCCACCATCATGGTGGAGAACGACAGCTGCACATCGGCAAAGCGCATCAGCAGGTTGTCGATGCGACCACCAAAGTAACCGGCCATCAGACCGATGACGATACCGAGCACCAGCTGCAGCCCCACCGCGAACAGACCAATGGTCAGCGAGATGCGGGCGCCATAGAGGATGGTGCTCCAGATGTCGCGTCCCTGGTTGTCGGTCCCGAGCCAGAAGCGGGCCTCGCCCCCTTCCAGCCAGGAGGGAGGCAGCTCCGCATCCATCAGATCGAAGCTGGTCTGGTCATAGACGTTGTGCGGTGCGATCCAGGGTGCCAGCAGAGCCGCCAGCACGAAGACCACAAACACCGCAAAGCTGAACATGGCTACCTTGTCCCGCAGGAAGTAGTAGACGATGTCGGAATTTTTAAAACGTGCCCAACGGCTTGGGCTTGCAGTTACAGCATTAGTCATCTGTTACCCCTTGGCGGTCAGGTTGACGGTCGGGTTGATCAACCCGTAGAGCAGGTCGACCAGGGTATTGGTCACCACGAAAATGAGGCCGACGAAGATGACGTAGGCTGTGATCAGCGGCGTATCGACCCGGTGGATCGCCTCAAGGAAGAGGAAGCCGGTCCCCGGCCACTGGAACACGCTCTCGGTCAAGATGGTGTAGGCCACCATGGTTCCGATCTGCACACCGCCCACCGTGATGACCGGCAGCATGGTGTTCTTCAGGGCGTGCTGGTAGTAGACCTTGTTGTTGTCCAGCCCCTTGGCACGGGCAAACTTGACGTACTCGGAGGAGAGCTGCTCCAGCATCTCCGAGCGCACCAGCCGGATGAACAGCGGCAGCATGATGGAGGAGAGGGAGACCGCAGGCAGCACCAGGTGCAGGATACCGTCCCAGGTAAAGAATCCCGACTCCCAGCCCAGCAGGTTGTAAGTCTCGCCACGGCCATAGGCCGGCAGCCAGCCCAGCTGGATGGAGAAGAGGTACATCAGCATGATGGCGGTCAGGAAGACCGGGATCGAGATGCCGATGCTGCTCACCGCCATGATGAGCTTAGTCAGGAAACTGCGCGGTCTTATCGCCGAATAAACCCCCAGCGGAATGGAGACCACGACGATGATGAGCGCGGCGGCAAACACCAGCTCAAGGGTAGCCACCAGCTTGTCGAGGATAACCTCGAGGGCTGGTCGCTTGAAGAAATAGGAAGTGCCCAGATCCCCGTGTACCGCGTTCTTCAAGAAGCGGCTGTATTTCACGAGGAAGGGATCATTGAGTCCCATCTTGTCGCGCAGCTCCTGGCGCACGGACTCGGAGACGGATTGTCCCACCAGCTCGCGCAGCGGATCCCCCAGGTTGTCCTGGATGGAGAAGGCGACCAGGCTGATGACGAACATCACTATCACGGCCTGATAGAACCGTTTCAGCAGGAATGTAAACATGCTTGTCCTTCTACGTGGCCTGTGTCTTGGCACAGGCTTCTGTTAATGGCGGGGCAACCATGGGTGCCCCGCCGGGTCCTTCCTTAAACGCTTCGCTTACTTGTTGACCACCAGGTCACCCAGATAAGGGAAGTTCATCACGTTGACCACCGGCTTGATGTCGACGTTCTTCTTGGCACCGTAGGCCAGGTCTTCCCAGTGCAGCGGCACATAGGCAGCGTCGTCGATCAGCATGGCTTCCACCTTCTGCAGGATGGCGGCACGCTTGGCAGGATCGGTCTCGGTGTTGGCTTCCATCACCATCTTGTCAGCTTCTGCGTTGGCATAACCGCCGCAGTTGTACTGACCCATGCCGGTCTTGGCATCCTTGGTGAAGGTCAGGAACTCGAAGAAGTTCGCACTGTCTTCGGTGTCGGAGTGCCAGCCGATCAGCTGCATGTCAGCTGCGCACTTGTCAAACTCCGGCCAGTACTGGGCCACCGGCATGGTCTTCAGATCCACCTTGATGTTGATCTTGGACAGCATGGCGGAGACGGCCTGGGCAATCTTGACGTCGTTGACGTAGCGAGCAGCCGGGGAGATGAAGCTCATCTTGAAGCCCTTCTCGTAACCGGCTTCCTTCATCAGCTCCTTGGCCTTGGCCAGATCATACTGGGGCTTGAGCGCCTCGTTGTAGCCTGCGTAGCCTTTCGGGCTCAGCTGGCCGGCCGGGGTACCGAAGCCCTTGTTGATCTTGTCGACGATGCCCACCTGATTGATGGCGTAGTTGATCGCCTGACGCACGCGCTTGTCTTTCAGCGCCGGGTTGGTGTTCTGGTTCAGCTCGATGATGATGGCACGGGTACCGGACAGGGTGACCAGCTGGGAATCCTTGCCGTTCTTCACGCGCTCCAGATCGTTCGGGGCAACCGGGTAGATCATGTCCACGTCGCCGCCCAGCAGGGCTGCAACACGGGTGGCGTCTTCCTTGATCGGTACTACGGTCAGGTTCTCGACGTTGCCCTTGGAGGCCTTGTCCCAGTAGTTGGCGTTGCGCACGTATTCCAGCTTCACGCCCTGCTCGCGGAACTTGACGCTGAACGGACCGGTACCGGAGACATTGGTGGAGGCGAAGGAGTCACCGTTCTTCACGATCTCGGCCTTGTCCTTGCCCGCCTCGGTCTTGCCGCTATAGAACTTGGAGTCCATCGGGAAGATATAGGTGACGGTCTGCAGCACCAGCGGGAACGGCTTGGCGGTGACGAGATCCACGGTGAAATCATCCACCTTCTTGGCTTCGGCAATGGGGTCGAAGATCGCCTTGAAGTCCGGGGAGGCCTTCAGACGGTTGACGGTCCATACCACGTCATCGGCGGTGAAGTCGTTGCCGGAGTGGAACTTCACACCCTTGCGCAGGTGGAAACGGACGGTCTTGTCGTCGATGCGCTCATACTTCTCGGCCAGACGCGGCTCGAACTGCAGATCCTGGGTGTAACGCATCAGGGGGTCGAACACCAGGTGAGACATCTCCAGGGTCTGACCGGAGAGCTGCTCCTGCGGGTCCAGCGAGGTGGCGTCGGACGCGACGGCGACCTTGATGTCGGCAGCAGAAACGTTGAACGCGAGACCAGCGGCGAACAGCGCCATGGCGATCTTGGATAATCCTTTCTTCATGTCTTTCTCCATGCTTTTGGCTTTTTATTGACAGACAAACCGGCGAACCGGTGCTTTCCTAGCTTGCGATTTCCAGCCCCTCGCGGGACATTCCCTTGAATTCCGGCATGAGGGAGATCAGCTTGCGGCTGTACTCATGCTCGGCATTGGTGAACAGTTTCTCGGTCTCGGCCACTTCCACCAGATGACCGTGCTGCATCACACCGATGCGGTCGCACATCTGGCGGATGACCGGCAGATCGTGACTGATGAACAGCATGGTGAGCCCAAGCTCCTGTTGCAAGTCTTTGAGCAGGTTGAGGATCTGGGCCTGCACCGAGACATCCAGCGCCGAGGTGGGCTCGTCGCAGATGAGGAAACGCGGGCGGGTCGCCAGGGCGCGGGCAATGGAGATGCGCTGGCGCTGGCCACCTGAGAACTCGTGGGGATACTTGACCCCGGCGCCGCGGCCCAGGCCCACGTGATCCAGCAGGTCCCCGACGATCTGCTCTATCTGCCGCTCGCTCTCGGCGAGGCGGTGGAAGCGGATCGGCTCGGCGATGATGTCACGCACTTTCATGCGCGGGTTCATCGAAGAGTACGGGTTCTGGAACACCATCTGCATCTGGCGGCGCAGGGGGCGACGCTCGTGCTCCCCTTTCAGGGCGGTGAGATCGATCCCCTCGAAGACAATCTTGCCGGTATCGGGCGGATAGAGCCCGGTGATGGCACGGGCGATGGTGGATTTGCCGGAGCCCGACTCCCCCACCAGACCGAAGGTCTCACCCTCGAAGATCTCGAAGCTGATGTTGTTGCAGGCCCGCACGTACTGGCGGCGGCTCGGGAAGATGGAATCCTTGGTGACGAACTTCAGATCCACGTTCTCCACCCGCAACAACGCGCCTTCATAGGTGCGCTCGTCCTGACTCTGGCCGAGCCAGTGGGTCTTGAGATCGATGCTGGTATCCGCCGCACCGGCATCCTCGATATAGGAGACCAGAGGGAAGCGCACCAGCTTCACATCCGAGCGGGGCACCGCCGAGATGAGGCTGCGGGTATAGGGGTGATTGGGGCGGCCCAGCACCTGTTCCGTGGTGCCGAACTCCACCAGATCGCCGCGGTACATCACCGCCACCTTGTCGGTGACGTTGGAGACCACCCCCATGTCATGGGTCACCAGCATGCAGCCTACCTGGCGCTCTTTGCACAGGTTGCGGATGAGCTGGAGGATCTGATCCTGGATGGAGACGTCCAGCGCCGTGGTCGGCTCATCGGCGATGATGAGCTCGGGATCCCCGGAGAGGGCGATGGCGATCACCACCCGCTGGCGCATGCCACCGGAGAACTGGTGAGGATACTGCTTGATGCGCACATCCGGGTTCGGGATCCCCACCGCCCCCATCAGCTCGAGGGCCTTGGCAAAGGCCGCCTCGCAGGACAGGTCGGTGTTGGCGAGGATGGTCTCCACCAGCTGCTGCTCCACGGTGAACAGCGGGTTGAGGGAGGTCATGGGATCCTGGAAGATGAAACCGATGCGCGAGCCACGAATGGCCCGCATCTCGTTCTGGCTCTTGCCGGAGATGAGCTCGCCGTTGAGGTAGATGTCACCACGGGCGATGCGACCGGGCGGGCTCAACAGATCGATGACGGCGTTGCCGATGGTGGATTTGCCAGCGCCGGACTCACCGACGACGCCGACGATCTCGCCCTTTTCAACAGAAAAAGAGAGATCCTTGACCGCGGCAAGCACCCCGTAGCGGGAGGGGTACTCGATCCGCAAGTTTTTGACTTCAAGCAAGGACATGGTTACCTCTGCGGGGGACATCCGTCCCAAATAATTCGTCCGTAAATCAGCCGCAGATGCTGGTTGTGCCTTGGTACTGCTCGAGAGCCGTTGTTGTGTAATTAACGCTCAATCCATGAGGCAGCCAAACCAGCGATCCGGGCGGGTTTTTTGCATTTTTTTGGAATAACCCGCGAGTAAGTTAGTCGGTTTGCCCGCGGGTGTAAATGATCCAGTTATACAATTTCGCAATACTTTGCCCAGAGGATGCCGACACCCTGGGGTTAAAATGTCGATAAAAGTCACATTACCAGAGATTACGCTGGCAATGCGAGACCATCAACCAATTATGTTTCAACAAAATAGCAACAAACCATCTTATTCACTATCAGCATTATGCTGACCAGCTTCGAATGAGTAGTGAATATTTATGTGAAATGATTTTTTGACGGCAGCATATCTGGAGTAAGGAAAAATAGGCAGAGCTAAATAGGGACAATGCAGAAGGATCAACCTAGGCCACAGGCCCGCCGGCACGGCAAGCCGGGAGGGATTGCATACAAAAAAACGCAGGCCCCTCAGGGCCTGCGTGTGCGGTATATCCGACCTCTTTGCAAGAGGAGATGAGTGAAAAAACAACGAGACGGGCGTTCGGGAGCCACCTCCCCTCACCAGTGGGCAAGCAGTTGCATGCAGGCCAGGGCAAACAGGCCGGCGATGAGATCGTCCAGCATGATGCCAAGCCCGCCGTGAATGCGGCGATCGAACCAGGAGATGGGCCAGGGCTTGAGCACGTCGAATAGGCGAAACAGCACGAAACCCGCCAGCACCCACTCCCAGCCGGCCGGGGCCGCAATCATGGTGACCCCGAATCCGATGACCTCGTCCCAGACGATAGCCCCGTGATCCGGCATCCCGATGGCGTCGGTGGCGCTCTGGCAGATGCGGATGCCCGCCACGAAACCCACCACCAGCAGGACGATGAACCAGGAGGTCGGCAGCCCGCTCACCAACAGATAGAGCGGGATGGCTGCCAGGGTCCCCATGGTGCCCGGCGCCTTGGGGGAGAGGCCGGAGCCAAACCCAACCGCAAGGAAGTGGAGCGGGTTTTTAAGGTTCAGCCGCGTCAGTTCGGGCTTTATCTTGAAAGACATCATGCGAAGTGATCCCAGCCCTTGAGGTGCAGTTCGACGGGTTGTTCGTCCTGCAGGTAGTCGATGCCAGGCTCCCCGGCCAGGATGCGACCGATGCGGGTGAACTTCACGCCACAATTGGCCAGCGCCGTGTCCAGGGCGCCGTGATGCTCCTGGGGCACGGTGAAGCAGAGCTCGTAGTCGTCGCCCCCGGCAAGAGCCAGCTGCCAGGCATCCATGGCCGGTACCGCATCCTGCAACACGGGGGAGAGGGGCAGCAGGTTGAGATCGATCTGGGCCCGCACGCCGGACGCCTTGAGGATGTGGCCGAGATCAGACGCCAGGCCGTCGGAGAGATCCAGGGCGCTGCTGGCCAGCCCGCGCAGGGCCTGACCGGCCAGGATGCGGGGATGGGGATGGTCGAGGCGCGGCAGCACGGCCGCCAGCTGGTTCTCGTTGAGGGTGCGCTTGCCCAGCAGGTGGGAGAGCGCCAGGGCGGCATCTCCCAGGGTACCGGTCACGTAGACCCCGTCACCGGCCTTGGCGCCGCTGCGCAGCAGGGCGCGACCTGCCGGGACCGATCCTTTCACCGAGACGGTGATGGAGAGGGGCCCGCGGGTCATGTCCCCCCCCACCAGCGCCACGTTGTAGTACTCGGCGAGCTCGAGGAACCCTTCGGCGAAACCGGCGACCCAGCGCTCGTTGATGGCGGGCAGGGTCAGGGCCAGGGAGACCCAGCGCGGCTCGGCACCCATGGCGGCCAGATCGGAGAGATTGACCGCCAGCGCCTTGTAGCCGAGATCCACCGGATCCATGTCGGGGAAGAAGTGCACGCCGCTCACCAGGGTGTCCGTGCTCACCGCCAACTGGGCGTCGGGGGGCAGGGTCAGTAGGGCACAGTCATCTCCAGGGCCCATCACCACGTCCTTGCGGGCGTGGGGGACCTTGAAGTACTTCTCAATCAGCTCAAATTCACCCATACAGTAAAAAGCCAGCAATAAGCTGGCTCCTCTCTTAATTGCTGACGGACAGCAGGATCAGCGCTTGGGCAGCGTCTTGATCACCTTGTCCAGGACGCCGTTGACAAACTTGTGGCTGTCATCGGCGGCGAAGGCTTTGGCCAGCTCGATCGCTTCGTTGATCACCACGCGCGGCGGCACATCTTCACGACGGGTCAGCTCGTAGGTCGCCAGACGCAGGATCGCCTTGTCCACCATGTCCACTTCTTCCAGCGGACGGGAGAGGAAAGGCGCGAACACCTTGTCCAGCTCGTTGCAGTGGACCGCTACCCCGAACAGCAGATCGCGGAAATAGTTCAGGTCCACACCCTTAGTGTCCTGATCGATCTTGAACTGCTCTTCGATGTCTCCCACGTTGGCCTGGGTCATCTGCCACTGGTAGATGGCCTGGGTGGCGCAATGGCGGGCCTTACGGCGCTCGGACGGTTTCAATGCATTTCTCCTCGTTACACGTCCAGTTGTTTCAGGACGTTGATCATTTCGAGCGCGCTCAGTGCAGCCTCTGCACCCTTGTTACCCGCCTTGGTACCGGCGCGTTCGATGGCTTGTTCAATGTTTTCGGTGGTCAGCACGCCGAAGGCAACGGGAATGTCGTATTCCATCATTACCTGGGCCAGACCCTTGCCGTTCTCGCTCGCTACCAGTTCGAAGTGGTAGGTACCGCCGCGGATGACGGTGCCGAGTGCGACGATGGCGTCGTATTGACCGCTCTTGGCCAGCTTCTTGGCCGCCAGGGGAATTTCGACGGCCCCCGGTACGCGCACCAGGGTCAGATTGCTCTCCTGGACCTGACCTTGACGCTTCAGCACGTCCAGCGCGCCGTTCACCAGGCTGTCATTGATGAAGCTGTTGAAACGGGCAACGACAATAGCAACACGCGCCTCGGGAGCGGCGATATTTCCTTCGATAATCTTCATTGGAAATCCTGTCTCTGTGCAATCAATTAGGGGCCGGGCTCAAAAGTGCACGCATTCTAGCACAACAGAGCCGCGACAAAAAACCATGGCCGCAACGGGCGGCCATGGTGATGAATTCAACCGTACGCAGCGCTTACTCGCCGACGTACTCCACCACTTCCAGACCAAAGCCACCGAGGGCATGGTACTTCTTGGGAGAGCTCAACAAGCGCATCTTGCCGACCCCCAGCGCCTTGAGGATCTGGGAGCCGACACCGACCCGGCGCGAGGTGCCCTGCCACTTGGCCCCTTCCGGTGCCAGCCCCTTGTCGGCGGCTTCAAAACCCTTGACCCTGGCCAGCAGCTCGGCGCCATGGGCTTCCGCCCCCAGGATCACCAGCACCCCGCCCTCGTCGGCGATGCGGGCCATGGATTTGGGCAGCGGCCAGCTGCGGGCGCTGTGGCGGTCGGTGAGCAGCAGATCGCTCAGCACGTCGTGCAGGTGCACCCGTACCAGGGTCGGCTGGTCGGCCTTCACGTCCCCTTTCTTCAGGGCGAAGTGCACCTGGTTGTCGATGGTGTCGCGGAAGGTGACGAGGTCGAACTCGCCGTATTCGGTGGGCAACTTGCACTCGGCCACCTTCTCTACCGTGGTCTCGTGCTGGTTGCGGTATTCGATAAGGTCGGCAATGGTGCCAAGCTTGATGCCGTGCTGCTCGGCGAAGATCTCGAGATCCGGGCGCCGGGCCATGGTGCCGTCTTCGTTGAGGATCTCGACGATGACGGAGGCTGGCTCGAAGCCGGCCAGCCGGGCCAGATCGCAGCCCGCTTCGGTGTGGCCGGCGCGGGTCAGCACACCGCCATCCTGCGCCATCAGCGGGAAGATGTGGCCGGGCTGCACCAGATCGGCGGCCTTGGCATGGGGCGCCACCGCGGCCTGCACGGTGACGGCGCGGTCGGCGGCGGAGATGCCGGTGGTCACCCCTTCCGCCGCCTCGATGGAGACGGTGAAGGCGGTGGAGAACTGGGCATTGTTGCGATCGACCATCAGCGGCAGCGCCAGCTGCTTGCAGCGATCCCGGGTCAGGGTCAGGCAGATGAGGCCACGACCGTAGCGCGCCATGAAGTTGATGTCTTCCGGGCGGACACAGGAGGCGGCCATGATCAGGTCCCCTTCGTTCTCCCTGTCTTCGTCATCCATCAGGATCACCATCTTGCCAGCCTTGATATCGGCAATGATTTCCTGGGTCGTGCTCAGCGCCATGGGCTACTCCATCAACATGCTTGGGGATTGAGCCAGTCGGCTCGACTTGATACTGCGTATTGTGCTCTAGATGGGGGCACGCGGCCCCGTTTCAATCCGCGCGGGATCACAGAACCGCGTTTTCCCGTCAAAACGGCTCACAAGAATCCAGACTGGGCCAGCTTTTCCAGGGTCAGGGTAGAGGCACTGCTCTGCTCGCGCTTGCCCGTCATCAGCCGCTCCAGATAGCGGGCTATCTGGTCGACCTCGAGGTTGACCCGGTAGCCGGGTTTCCAGCGGGCGATGGTGGTCTCCTGGGCGGTGTGGGGCACGATGGTCAGCCGGAACAGATCCCCCTGAACCGCGTTGACGGTGAGGCTGATGCCATCCACCGCAATCGACCCCTTCTCGGCGATGTAGCGGGAGAGCTCCCCCGGCGCCTTGATCCAGTATTCGATGGCGCGGCCGCTGGACGATTTGCTCTTCACCTCGCCGATGCCGTCCACGTGGCCGGAGACCAGGTGGCCGCCGAGGCGTGAGGTGGGCATCAGCGCCTTCTCGAGGTTGACCGGCTCCCCCACCTTGGCGGCAGAAAAACCGGTGCGGGAGAGGGTCTCCAGGGAGACGTCGGCGGTATAGCTGTGATCCCCGAGCGCCACCACGGTGAGGCAGACGCCGTTGGTGGCGATGGAGTCGCCCAGCTTGACGTCACTGAAGTCCAGGGTAGGCGCGTGCACGGTGAGGGCCATGTCCTCCCCCTGGCGACGCAGCTCGGCCAGGGTTCCCACCGCTTCGATAATTCCGGTAAACATGCAGATCACCTTGCTGATGACGGGGGCGATGGATGCCCCCGTGAACATTGAAAAATCAGGCTATTTTCGCAGTGATGCGAATATCCTGGCCAAGCATGCGCACATCCTTGAGGTTGAGTTTGGGGGCCTGGAACAGCCGGGTCAGCCCCGTCAGATGGAACAGACCGCGCCCCTCATCCCCCATCAGTTTGGGCGCCTGATAGAGCACCAGCTCGTCCACCAGCCCCTTCTCCAGCAGGGCGCCGCACAGCCGAGGCCCCGCCTCCACCAGTACCGAGTTGACATTCTGTTTGGCCAGCAGCATGAAGAGGCTGACCAGATCCAGCTTGCCATCCAGCAGCGGCACCTCCAGCTGCTGCACCCAGGCGGGCCACTCACCGGATGCCTTGTGGCGGGCCAGCAGTACCGGGCTCTCGCTCTGGAACAGGGGCAGATCCGGGGTGAGCCGGTTTTGCGAATCCACGATGACCCGCAGCGGCTGGCGCAGGGTCTCTTTGGGATAGATCGCCTTGACCGAGGGGGGCAGCTCGTCCCAGCGCACGGTGAGGGAGGCACCATCCGCCAGCACGGTGTCGGCGCTGGAGAGGACTGCATCGTGACGTGCCCGCAGCCGCTGCACGTCCCGGCGCGCCTCCGGAGAGGTGATCCACTGGCTCTCGCCACTCGCCATGGCGGTGCGACCATCCAGGCTCGCCCCCAGCTTGACCGTCACCAGCGGAAACGCGGTGCGCATCCGTTTGAAGAAACCGGGGTTCAGGGCCTCGGCTTCCGCGGCCAGCAGGCCGAAATCGGTCTTGATCCCCGCCTCGGAGAGCATCCGCAGGCCGCGCCCGCCCACCTGGGGATTGGGATCCACCATGGCAGCCACCACCCGGGTCACCCCGGCCTTGATGAGCGCCTCGGCGCAGGGCGGCGTGCGACCATGATGGGAGCAGGGCTCCAGGGTCACATAGGCGGTGGCACCGCGGGCCTCTTCCCCTGCCGCGTGCAGGGCATAGACCTCGGCATGGGGCTCACCGGCCCGCTTGTGCCAGCCCTCCCCCACCACCACGCCGGCCTTCACCAGCACGGCGCCGACGCAGGGGTTGGGAGCCGTGGTGTAACGGCCGCGCCGGGCCAGTTCGAGGGCCCGGCTCATCCATTGGTAATCGTCTTGACTAAACATCCGGGCTCCTGTGTCCAGCAACCTGTCCCCCGTGGCACGGCCATCCGATGGGACAAGAAAATAGGGTGTACGCGCTTGCCGCACGCCTTCTCGGGCAGATCGGCCATGGCATCTGACGCCATGGCGACGGGCACACACATCGCAGAATGCGGCCGCACGCCCTCATACTTTTTCACCAGTGCAACGATGCACTATCTGGATGTCTCACTGGTGTAACAACTGGCGCTGCCGCAACGGTAGCCCCTCTCTTATTCACATAGGGAGCCGCAGGCCGGCGTTACTTCTCCAGCTTGGCGATCTCTTCCCCGAATTCGCGAATGTCTTCAAAGCTGCGGTAGACGGAGGCAAAGCGGATGTAGGCCACCTTGTCCAGGCTCTTGAGCTCATCCATCACCAGATTGCCCACCAATTGGGAGGCCACCTCCCGCTCGCCGGTGGCCCGCAGGCGGGACTTGATGTGGTTGACTGCCTTCTCGATGGCCTCCATGCTCACCGGCCGCTTCTCCAGCGCCCGCAGAATGCCGGCCCGCAGTTTGTCTTCGTTGAAGGGCTCGCGGGAGCCGTTGGACTTGATGACGCGGGGCATGACCAGTTCGGCCATTTCGAAGGTGGTAAAACGCTCGTGACAGAGCAGGCATTCGCGACGGCGGCGCACCTGATGGCCCTCGGCCACCAGACGGGAATCGATCACCTTGGTATCAACGGCACTACAGAAAGGGCAATGCATCTGACCTCCGGCGTGGATGAAAATGGGCGCGGGCCCCGAGGGCTGGCGCTAGGCCGGCCAGTGTAACACGGCCATCCAGAACCGGTAAAAGCCCATGAAAACAAGGGACAACCAGCCAGGCCTTCGGACAGGACTCAGTCGTCATAGGGCAACGCCTCGGGGTCGCAATCCTGGTAATCGGGGGCAGGATCCGCCGCGAACCGGCGAGCAGCCACATGGCTGTGACCCAGCATCAGCGCCTTGCCCACCCGGTGCATGCCATCCATCACCCGACCGGCGCTGTCCAGCAGGATGGGATAGGCGAGATCCGCCGCCATCATGAGCTGGCAATGCGCTACCACGCTGCGCACCGTGGGCGTGGCGTCGCCATGGCCGTACCAGTGGTCGCGGTCAAGCTCGGCAATCTCGCCGAGTGCCACCGCCTGCACCGACAGGTTGCGGCTCAGCCGGATCAAGCGGCGCACATCCCAGGCCAGCAGCCCCTGTTCGCTGGCACGAAAGTGGTACTGGGCGCGAACCGTCTGCCGCAGTGACGCCTCCAGCGCGTCCTCTTCCATGTCATCGCACATGGTCACCTCTGTCTCATCTTGCCAGACGCTGCAAAAAACAATGCCACCCGAGGGTGGCATTGGTCTTCAACCTGAAGGTCAGGCTGATTATGCGTAGACCGGGAAGCGGCGGCAGATGCCCAGCACCTTCTCGCGCACGGTCGCCAGCACTTCTTCGTTGTCGTGGCTGTCCAGCACGTCGCAGATCCAGTTGGCCAACTGGATGGACTCGGCTTCCTTGAAGCCGCGGCGGGTGATGGCCGGGGTGCCGATACGCACGCCGGAGGTCACGAACGGGGAACGCGGGTCGTTCGGTACGGAGTTCTTGTTAACGGTGATGTTGGCTTTGCCGAGGGCTGCGTCGGCATCTTTGCCGGTCAGCTCGCGACCGATCAGGTCAACCAGCATCAGATGGTTGTCGGTACCGCCGGAGACGATCTTGTAGCCGCGCTCGATAAAGGTCGCCGCCATGGCCTTGGCGTTCTTCACGACCTGGGCCTGGTAGGTCTTGAACTCGGGCTCCAGCGCTTCCTTGAAGGCCACGGCCTTGCCGGCGATGACGTGCATCAGCGGGCCGCCCTGACCACCCGGGAAGACGGCGGAGTTCAGCTTCTTGTACAGATCTTCGTCGTCGGCGGCGGAGAGGATCAGACCACCGCGCGGACCGGCCAGGGTCTTGTGGGTGGTGGAGGTGACCACGTGAGCGTGGGGCACCGGGTTCGGGTAGACGCCGGCGGCAATCAGACCGGCCACGTGGGCCATGTCCACGAACAGGTAAGCACCGATCTTGTCGGCGATTTCGCGCATGCGGGCCCAGTCGACGATGCCGGAGTAGGCGGAGAAGCCGCCGATCATCATCTTCGGCTTGTGCTCAACGGCCAGGCGCTCCATCTCGTCGTAGTCGATCTTGCCGGACTCGTCGATGCCGTAGGGGATGATGTTGTACAGCTTGCCGGAGAAGTTGACGGGGGAGCCGTGGGTCAGGTGACCGCCGTGGGCCAGGTTCATGCCGAGCACGGTGTCGCCCGGTTGCAGCAGGGCCATGTAGACGGCGCTGTTGGCCTGAGAACCGGAGTGCGGCTGCACGTTGGCGTAGGTGGCACCGAACAGCTCTTTGGCGCGCTCGATGGCCAGGGTTTCAACCACATCCACATACTCGCAACCGCCGTAGTAACGCTTGGCCGGGTAGCCTTCGGCGTACTTGTTGGTCAACTGGGAGCCCTGGGCTTCCATGACGCGGGGGCTGGTGTAGTTCTCGGACGCAATCAGCTCGATGTGCTCTTCCTGACGACGGGTCTCGTCTGTGATGGCCTGCCACAGCTCTGGATCATAGCCAGCGATGGTCATGTCACGTTTCAACATCCGTTTATCTCCTGAAAATCGTTTGCGCGATAGGTGAAGTGGGCCCGCGCATTGTAACGTGAGCTGGATCAAAGAGACAGTCCAACCACCCAAAAAATTGTTTATAAAATGTAAAATACGTCGCAAATTTCGAATCCCGCCCCCTGGCTTCGCTCATCCCCCCGACCTCCCCACACCCGCAATCCGGCTCCAGCCATCGTCTCCGCTTTCCGGGCAAGGCGATAGAAACCAGAGCCAGATCATGGATATAGCATTTACTAACAGATAACATCTTTAGGCCATGGGACATCTGCACGAGCGGGTGTCGCTCCCTGCCATCCCGGAACACAAGGGGAAACGCCATGATGGATCATCTGATGCTGTTCGTGATTGTCGCGGTCTTCGCTCTCTTCTACTGGGTCTACTACACCGCCAGCCGCAAGGGTGCCTGCACCGCCAACTGGGAGACACTTCCCACCCGGGAGCAGTACCTGGCGGCCCATCCCGGCGCCGCCGACGGGGATCTCATTTTCTGCATCCATTGCGGTCACCATCAGCAGCGGGAGGTCGGCCTGGTGCACCAGGTGGATTATCGCCGCCAGCACATCTGCCCCCGTTGCAAGCAGGCGCTCTATCGCGTCGAGGAGTAGGTCGGTCTCCTCGTCGCCCACGGTGATCCCGCAATAGCGCCCCCCTCTCCTGGCGCTATCCGGCCAAAAGACCCCATGAGTTTCCTTTATTTTTAAAGTCGTTAGAATCGGGGGCCATCAAGGCTCCCGATTGTCATCCACGGAGGAAAAATGCAGGAATTCATGGCGACCAGCGAACGCCGGGCCGAGCTTTACTGGTGGTTTTCCACCCTGTTTGCTGCCGAACTCAGTGATGCACAGATCGCTGAATACGACACCTATGACGTGCGTAGCTTCTTGAAGAGCCTCTCTACTCTCGACCCCATGCGCGAAGCCGTGGCCGAGCTCAACGACGCCATCGCCCGCCTGCTGGTGCGCCCCGAGCGCCAGACGGCGCTGGCCGCCGACTTCGCCGGCCTGTTCCTGAGCGCTCCCGGGCAGGGTGCCCTGCCCTACGAATCCCTCTACCGGGGCGAAGGCAAGCAGCTGATGCAGGCCCCCATGACCGAGATGCAGGCACGCCTCGCTCGCCTCGGCATCAATGTCAGCGACAAGTACAATGAGCCTGCCGATCATCTGGCCATCGAGCTGGATCTGATGGGCAGCCTCATCATCCGCGCCGCCGAGTCGACCACCGCCGACCAGCGCGAGGCGTGGCTTGGCGAGCAGGAGTCCCTGCTGCACGGTCACCTGCTGGGCTGGTTCGAGCGCTTCGAGCAGGCCTGCCGGGCCGCCGACACGTTTGGCTTCTACGGTGCCAGTGCACGCCTGCTGGGGGTGTTCCTCAAGATGGACGCCAACTACCTCTCCCTGGTCAAACCGGCACCGTCCGCCGACTGAGCCCGGCATGAAGACAGCCCTGCTTCTTATCGCATGCTGGCTGCTGGCCCTGATCCCGCTGGATCAGGGTCTCACTCCCCTCGTGACGCTGCTGTTCAACCCGGACCGCGCGCTCTACGGCACCGCCCAGCTCACCGGCTTTGCCGGCATCCTGCTGACCCTCTACCTCGCCAATCTCGGGGTGGAAGTGGTGCTGCGTCGCCGTTTCCAGATAGCGGGCATGCTGGCCCTGCTCGCCGCCTGGGCAGATTTCATCAACAGCAGCGGCACCGAGAGCCACTGGCTGGTGCTCTACGCCATGGCGTTGCCGTTTCATCTGGTGGGCTGGCTGGTATTCGTTCGCGGGATCCAGGCATTTGGCCGCCAGAAAGGCTGACATCTCGTTGATTTCACACCCTTCTCACACTTTATTTCTCTCCTGACACTTCCTGCCATACTGACACAGTCGTCCAAATGACAAAGCAATCAATTCAGGAGCCTCCATGGAAAAAGTGCTGCCCGAATCGGTTCCGACACGGCATTTGTCAGGCCCGCTTTCTCCCTACGAGTTGCAACAGCTGTTCGCCCAGGCGCCCGTCGGGATTGGGGTCTTCGATCACGAATTCAGGTGCCGCGACGTCAACGGACGCTTTGCCGAACTGACCGGCCTCGCGCGGGCAGAGCACCCGGGCAAGACGCTGTTCGACATTGTCCCTGCCCAGACTCCCCAGCTGCTCCCGCTGTTTCAACAACTGCGACAAGGGGCCCCCCGATGCGCATTTGAGGTGGAGACGGTCGGTTTCTCCCGCGCGGCCTCCCCCGCACGCTGGCAAGTGAGCGTCAGCTCCGTGCTGGATGAGGAGGGCATCTTCAGCGGCATCTTCCTCGTGATGAGGGAGTCCGTACAGACAAGCACCCACCTCGACGCACCCGCGTCCCCCGGCCTGCAGGAGATGACCCACCTTCATGCACTGCGTCTCTATCAGGCCGAAGCCCGCCTGCAGCACCTCTCCTATTACGATCCCCTCACCGATCTCGGCAATCGCCATCTGCTGCAAGAGCGCCTCACTCTGGAGATAGAGACGGCCAGGGTGAACCGCCACGTCCTGGCGCTGCTGTTCATCGATCTCGACGGCTTCAAGCTCATCAACGACAACCTGGGGCACAGTGCCGGCGATCTGCTGCTCAAGCTGTCGGCAGACCGCATTCGCCACTGCCTGCGCCCCGGAGACATCGCCATCCGGCTGGGGGCAGACGAATTTCTGGTGTTGCTGCCCGCCATCAGAGACACCCGGGATCTGCTGGGTCTCATCGAGGGGTTGCAACGCAGGCTGCACGATCCCGCCGACATCGCCCAGGAGCGGGTGAGGCTCTCCGCCAGCATCGGCGTCTCCCTCTATCCGGAGCATGGCCAGACCCCGGACAGCCTTATCAGCGCGGCGGACAACGCCATGCATGAAGCCAAGCGCCGTGGCCGCAACGGCTATCTGTTCCACTCCCCCGACATGACGGCACAGACCAGGGAGCGGATGCTGCTGGAGCAGGGACTGCTCAAGGCCATTGAGCAGCAAGAGTTTCGCCTGCTCTACCAACCCATGACGGATCTGGCGGATGGTCATCTCAGCGGCCTGGAGGCCCTGATCCGCTGGCAGCATCCCAGCCTTGGCATGATATCCCCGGACCGTTTCATTCCGGTGGCAGAGGAGTGCGGTCTCATCGAACCGCTGGGAGAATGGGTGATGCGCACCGCCTGCCGGCAAGGGCAGCAGTGGCTGGCCGAAGGGCTCGCCGTGCCCAGGCTCTCGGTCAATGTGTCGGTCAGGGAGATGCGCTCCCACGACTACGTGGAGCGGGTGACAGCCATTCTGGCCGAGACCGGTTTTCCTGCCGAGCGGCTGGAGATCGAGGTGACCGAGAGCATCATCCAGAGCGTGGATCACAGTCTGCGGCTCTTCACCCGCCTCAAGGCGCTGGGGGTACAGATCGCCATCGACGACTTCGGCACCGGTTTCTCTTCCCTGAGCCTGCTCAGGAGCCTGCCCATCGATCGCATCAAGATAGACAGGGCCTTCGTCCAGGCGTTGCCCGACGACAAGCACAGCCGCGAGCTGTGCCGTACCATAGTCCAGCTAGCCACCTCCCTCGGCATGGCCGTTACGGCGGAAGGGATAGAAACCCAGCCCCAGCGCCAGTTCCTGCAATCCCTGCGTTGCGAGGAGGGACAGGGCTACCTGTTCAGCCATCCCCTGCCAGAACCCCAGCTGCCTTCCCTGCTCCCCGTCCGCCATTGAGCCTTGGCCGCGCCACCACGAAAGCAAAGAAGGGAGCCCATGGCTCCCTTCTTTGCTCTCAACGTGTCCTCTCACCTGCTATCTTCGTCGCTATCCAAAAGTCTAATTGCCCTCGGGAACCAAAGGTATAAGTTGTTACTCAATCATTAAGAAAATGTATTCACAGGAGTGAGAGATGAGCGAGAGCAAGGTCTACCCGGTCAAGGCCCACATCGGCAACGGCGCCCTGCTGGACAAGGAAGGTTATGAAGCCATGTATCAGGCGTCGGTGCAGGATCCGGACGCCTTCTGGGGGGAGCAGGGCAAGATCCTCGACTGGATGACCCCCTACACCCGCGTCAAGAACACCTCCTACGATCCGGGCCACGTCTCCATCAAGTGGTATGAGGATGGCCTGCTCAACGTCTCGGCCAACTGCCTGGATCGCCATCTGAGCGAGCGCGGCGACAAGGTCGCCATCATCTGGGAAGGGGACAACCCGGCCGAAGATCGCAAGATCACCTATCGCGAACTGCACGCCGAAGTGTGCAAGTTTGCCAACGTGCTCAAAGCCCAGGGGGTCAAGCGTGGCCACATGGTCTGCCTTTATATGCCCATGGTGCCGGAGGCGGCCATCGCCATGCTGGCCTGTACCCGCATCGGGGCCGTGCACAGCATCGTCTTCGGCGGCTTCTCGCCGGAGGCGCTCTCGGGCCGCATCATCGACTCCGGCGCCTCCGTCGTCATCACCGCCGACGAGGGGTTGCGAGGCGGTCGCCCCATCCCCCTCAAGAAGAACGTGGATGAGGCCCTTACCCACCCGGATACCAAGGTCAGCAAGGTGATCGTCCTCAAGCGCACCGGTGGCAACGTGGCCTGGCACGATCACAGAGACATCTGGTGGCATGATGCGGTCAACGCCGCCAGCCCGGATTGTCCGCCCGAAGCCATGGGCGCCGAAGATCCCCTGTTCGTGCTCTACACCTCCGGCTCCACCGGCAAACCCAAGGGTGTGCTGCACACCACGGGCGGCTATCTGGTCTATGCCGCCCTCACCTTCAAATACGTGTTCGATTACCACGAAGAGGACATCTACTGGTGTACCGCCGACGTGGGCTGGGTAACCGGTCACTCCTATCTGGTCTACGGGCCACTGGCCAACGGTGCCACCACCGTCATGTTCGAAGGGGTGCCCAATTACCCGGCCACCAACCGCATGAGTCAGGTGGTGGACAAACACCAGGTCACCATCCTCTATACCGCCCCCACCGCCATTCGCGCACTGATGGCCAAGGGCAAGGAGGCTGTCGAAGGCACTTCCCGCACCAGCTTGCGCATCATGGGGTCGGTGGGTGAACCCATCAACCCGGAAGCCTGGGAGTGGTACTACCGCACCATCGGCGACGAGCGCTGCCCCATCGTCGACACCTGGTGGCAGACCGAGACCGGCGGCATCCTCATCACTCCGCTGCCCGGCGTCACCGCGCTCAAGCCCGGCTCGGCCACTCGTCCCTTCTTCGGAGTACAGCCTGCTCTGGTGGACAACCTGGGTGAGCCGCTGGAAGGCGCCACCGAGGGCAACCTGGTGATCACCGACTCCTGGCCCGGCCAGATGCGTACCGTGTTCGGCGATCACGAGCGCTTCGAGCAGACCTACTTCTCCACCTTCCCGGGTCGCTACTTCACCGGCGACGGTGCCCGTCGCGACGAGGACGGCTACTACTGGATCACCGGCCGGGTGGATGATGTACTCAACGTCTCCGGCCACCGCATGGGTACCGCCGAAATCGAGTCCGCTCTGGTGGCCCATCCGAAAATCGCCGAAGCGGCGGTGGTGGGCGTTCCCCACGAGATCAAGGGACAGGGCATCTACGCCTATGTCACCCTGATCGCCGGGGAGGAGCCGAGCCGCGAGCTGCACAAGGAAGTGAAGGAGTGGGTGCGCAAGGAGATTGGCGCCATCGCGACCCCGGACGTGATCCACTGGGCCGAGGGGCTGCCCAAGACCCGTTCCGGCAAGATCATGCGGCGTATCTTGCGCAAGATCGCCACCGGCGAAACCGACAGCCTGGGGGATATCTCCACCCTGGCGGATCCGGGGGTCGTGGACAAGCTGATCCGCGAGAAGTCGGAAGCGGCGTGAGTCTCTTCCCCACGTCAACAGAGCCGGCCACGTGCCGGCTTTGTTGTCTTCGGGATCCGGACAGAGCAGAGTTCGGTGGCAGGCAGGGCTTGCGGGCAAACCAGGCCAATAAATAGGTTCATCGCGGCTTTCCGGGGAA
Source organism: Aeromonas sp. ASNIH8 (assembly GCF_002919855.1). Classification (NCBI taxonomy): domain Bacteria; kingdom Pseudomonadati; phylum Pseudomonadota; class Gammaproteobacteria; order Aeromonadales; family Aeromonadaceae; genus Aeromonas; species Aeromonas sp. ASNIH8. The sequence continues at coordinate 88,527 of NZ_PQLN01000004.1, forward strand.
GGCCGCCTTGATTTTCAGAAAAAAGTATTCTGAGTCCCTAAATCCATATGCCATGCGCTTTATCACTTTGATCTTGTTGTTCACCCCTTCCAGCACACTCGTGTGCATCGGGTAGTTTGCACTCGCCAGGATCCCCCGCATATATTTCGATAAATTTCGACCAAATCGTTGCAGCGGCGCTAGCCCGCTTTCCTTCACCTGCCGCATCCAGCTCCGCCATCGTCGCCATCCTTCCCACACGCTCGGCGCATACCAGATGCCCTTCAACGCCTCTTTCAGCACGTACACCATCGCCAGCGGTTGATTCGCCGCCAACAGCTCCTGCAACTTCACATCCTGTTTTTCACTCAGCTTCGCCCGATTACGTAGCAGCAACCAACGCGCACTTTTGACCACTTTTCGCGCCGGTTTATCGCTTTTCAGTGCATTCGCCTGCTCCACTCGCACCCGGTCCACCACCTCTCGGCCATAGCGAGCCACCACGTGGAACAGGTCGTAGACCACCTCCGCCTGCGGGCAGTGTTGCTTCACCTCCAGGTCGAACGCCGTGTTCATGTCCATCGCCACCGCCTCAATCTGCTGGCATCGCTCGCCGAGCTGCTCGAAGAAGGGACGGATAGCGGCCCGGCTGTTGCCGTGCCCCACCCACAGGACGCGGGTTCGCTCGGCATCCATGATCACGGTGGCATAGCGGTGTC